>SWDL01000399.1:0-1283 GCA_005116795.1 Nitrospira sp.
GGATTAGGGGATCCCTACGGCGAGACCGACGACTCCGCGGCTCAATCTTGTCATACGACACTTCACCGACCAGCGAGAACAATCAGAGTGAGAAGCAAGCGGCGTACACCACCAGATGGGGCACAGCTTAGCGCCGGAGGGACTGAATAATCTACGCTTCTACAGGGGGACAGGGAGCCCCACGGGGACAGGCCCGACGCTTCGCGAAGAAGCGGGCCAGTCCCCGGGAAGGGTGTCAGTCCCCTGGCCGCGGGGAGTTCCTCGCATCCCCGCACGTTTCCCTCACAATCTTGTGAGCCCCCATGGTCTGTGTTAGATTCCCCTTTCTTTCGATCGTTCCATGCCGCATCCAGAACCACGCACCGATCACGGATGAGCCGCGCCTACGACCATCACGCCGTCGAAGCCAAGTGGCAGGCGTACTGGGATCAGCACCGCACGTTTCGGGCCACCGAGGACCCGGCTCGCCCGAAATTCTATTGTCTCGACATGTTTCCCTATCCCTCCGGCTCCGGGCTCCACGTGGGCCATCTCGAAGGCTACACCGCCACCGATATCGTCTCCCGCTTGAAGCGGATGCGTGGGTTCAACGTGCTGCACCCCATGGGCTGGGACGCGTTCGGGCTTCCGGCCGAACAGTATGCGGTCAAGAGCGGCATCCATCCGGCGCAAACGACGGCGCAGAACATCGCGACCTTCAAACGGCAGATGAAGCGGGTGGGCCTCTCCTATGATTGGGACCGTGAGCTCAGCACGACGGACCCCGACTATTACCGCTGGACCCAATGGATCTTCCTGAAGCTGTTTGAGCGCGGGCTGGCCTATGTGGCCGAAGTGCCGGTTAACTGGTGCCCTGCCCTTGGCACTGTGTTGGCCAATGAAGAAATCGTCGACGGTCGAAGCGAAGTCGGCGGCTTTGACGTCATCCGCAAGCCCATGCGCCAATGGGTGTTGAAAATCACGGCCTATGCCGACCGGCTCCTGGAAGACCTGAAGCTCGTGGATTGGCCGGCCAGCACGTTGGAGATGCAAAAGAATTGGATCGGCCGATCGATCGGCGCGGAAGTCGAGTTTGATGTGGCCGGCGTCTCTGGCAGGATTCGGATCTTTACGACGAGGCCCGATACCTTGTTCGGCGCGACCTATATGGTCCTGGCGCCGGAGCATCCGTTAGTGGAGGCCGTCACGACGACCGACCGCCGTACCGCGGTCACCGCCTATCGCGAGACGGCGGCCAGAAAAAGCGATCTCCAACGCCAGGAACTTGAAAAGGAAAAGACCGG
>SWDL01000399.1:1383-3905 GCA_005116795.1 Nitrospira sp.
GGGCCTTCGGGTCACCGAAGATGCCCTGTACCGTTGGAGTTGGCCGGAAGCCGGGGAAGCGGTAGGTGTCCCAGAGGTGTCGGTGTGTTCGCATCCGGCAATCATGCCAGATTTCCAGACCCCGTAGAACGCAGAATTCACGCCCCTATCCCCCAGAAATGCCGTTTCTCGCGCTTCGTGCACCCACTCACCAAGGAGAAGAGCCTGATGTTCTTATCGGTCAGTACGCTTTCTGGAAGTCTGGCTTGCTGAGAACGCGCACGATGTCGATGCGAGTGCCGGATCGCTTGAACACCACACGGTAGTCGCCTGCTCTCAACCGATACAGATTGTCTTTAAACCCGTGCAACTTCTTGATGCGTTTTCCGTCCGGAATCGGATCGTCGGCGAGGCGAGCACAATCGGCGAGAATCTGGTTGGTGATTTTGTCAGAAAACCCATCAAGGTCTCGCTGTGCCTTCGCTGACAGAAAGACCTGACAGGTCACGCGGTGCGCGCCTTCTTCTTGACGCGCGTGGCTTTGTAGTCAGCTAGACGCATGGTCCGACCTGCGCGGATGTCCTTGAGGCCTTCTTCGATTTTCTTGCGAAGGGTCGGGCTATACGCCAACAAGGCGTCCTCAATATCGTCTTCTGTCACCGGCACCAGCATCGCAGTAGGCCGTCCATGGGTGGTCACAAGAACGGTGTTTCCTCGCTCCACGGTTCTGAGCATCTCGGATGTCTTGGCTTTGAGTTCGCGAACATTTGCGAATTTCATAGGTTCCTTGTTTGTAGTTGCAAGTGAGACCACATCATAAATTCTGATGGAGACGAAGTCAAGGGGGCATGGGAAAGTTTTGGGGTCAGGTTTGCGTATTGACTATTTCATGTCGCCGCGCCGATTTGGCAGGAGCCGCCACCTTTTCATGGCGCTGGGTCGGGACCGTGCAAGGCCCAAGAAAAAGGGCTAGGCTACCTAGCGGGAGGTGGCGGGTGGCTGGCGCGATCGCCTTCTGCTCGCGGCTGGAGCCGTCAGGCCGTCGGATCCAGCACCGCCACCTGTTCCTCCGCGGCGGCAGACAAGAGTTGGCGGTCGGCCGAGACCAAGATGGGCGTGGCAGGCCGGGCGGTGAGTAAGACGGCTAAATGCAGCGCATCGAGCGTGCGCAGATGATAGCGACAAATCAGCGCCTGGCTTTGCGTGATGTGATGCGCTCCAGATCGATGAGCCAGATGCGTTCGAAGAAATCCTGGGCGACGACGGCCATCACCATGGCCACGGCCTCTGCGGTGACCGTCCCGTCCTGGACCTTTCGATCCAGGGCCGAGGTGAGTTCGGTGAGCGTCAGGTTGGCCGTGAAGAAGAAGGCGGTTGGGTCATCGAACAGGTGATCCACGCGCTCGGAGCCGAGTTCCACATGTTACCGTTTGACCAGGGCGCTGGTATCGAGATACTGAGCCGACCACCAAATAGTGCGTAGCGTGTTCTCAATAATCACATGTTTTCTCGCTAGAAATGCCACTTGTGAGGGAAGTTGTACGCGCACACTTTGACGGTCTCATCAGTAATACAGGGCTTCCGATTCTGCGAAGCCCGGGAACCTGGGCTCGGCGCGTACTTCCTCGATGGCCTGTTCTCTGACATTGATTCCCTTCTCGTGTACGTCGGCATTCATCACGTCACATACGGTCATCACCGGCCTACGCAGGAAGCCACGGCTGTCCGGCCTTCGCAGCTGAAGCTACGAAGGCGGAGTAGGCTGAAGCCGTGGGGCTCCACTTGCCGTCATATCCCCCAGCCCCCGCTGATTTGAATATTTGCGCCGTTCACGTAGCGGGCGTCTTCGGAGAGGAGGAAGCGCACGGCGGCCACCGTGTCTTTCACCTCGCCGATGTAGCCGGCGGGAATTCGCTTTGCGATGCCGGCGAGTTCGCCGGGCGGGGCGCTGCCGGAGTCGATGAAGCCGGGTGAGATGGCGTTGACCGTGATGCCGTGCGGGGCCAGCAGTTTGGCGAGCGTCTTGGTGAGAATCAGCACGCCGGCCTTTGCGATGTAATGGGCCGTGACCTCGGGCTGCGCCACCATCTGATCCGCATTGGCCATGCTGAAGGTGATGATGCGTCCGGACTTTCGGGCCTTCATCCCTTCCGCTGCCGCGCGGCTCAGATAGAAGATGGGATGCAGGTTGTGGTCGAACATCTCCTGCCAGCCTTCCGGCGTTTCGTCCAGCAGATTGACGCGATGGTAGGGGCCGGCGCAGTGGATCAGCGCGTCAATCCGTCCCCAGGCCAGCTCCACTTGTTTCACCACGTCCGTGGCCTTCGCGGGATCGGACACGTCGCACCAGAGCGGAAGTCCCAGCCCGCCTTTCTCGGTAATAGCCAACGCCGTGGTTTGGGCCTCTTCAATGCTCGTGCGATAGCAAAAGGCGACCGACCAGCCCTGGGCCGCCAGGTCGAGCGCGATCCCTTTCCCGATCCCCTTGGCCCCTCCGGTGATGAGCGCCACTTTGTTGGTGTCAGCCATGGTCGATTATCCCC
>SWDL01000399.1:4005-18733 GCA_005116795.1 Nitrospira sp.
ATCAGGACGTCAAGACCAACGGGCTCGGCAAGAGCCGGCCGACCAACCGGACCGAACTCATGGCCATCGTGCGCAGCCATTTGTATCGACGCCAGAAGCAACCGCAGGTGATCACAAACCTGTTTCGTGAGAAACAGGTCCGCTAGGCAGCGTGACGAACTACGCACTATTTGGTGGTCGGCTCAGTAAGGAATGGAACATTCTGTCCAAACACATGGGGCCACCTCTTCCCCCTCGCCTCCTTTCCGATCAGTGTCCGCGAAAGGAGTGTTGTTCATGAAGGAGGATGCTATGCAGCTGACGCTGGCACCACAGGAGCAGGAGGTATTGTCGTGGGCGGTCAAGAGTGCAATCTCGGACCTCGGTACCGAGATCGGTCATACCGACAACCAGGCTATGCGGCAAGACTTGCGAGAACGAAAGGGAATCCTAATAGCGATTCTTGACCGGCTCAGAGTCGCCGCGTGAGGTCGCGTCTCGTCTCCGCACGCGAGCGCACCAGACTTCAGGGCGCCGAGGCGGCGGCTTTGCGGAAAAAGCGAAAGCACATCTCGACCAGACGGGGTGCGGTGGAAGCTGCAACCCGCTACTCCACAAGGTCGTTGATCTGGGTGAGTGACGTTGGGTGATCGACGGAGGGAGTCCCCAGTGGGGTGACGTGGATGTCCACCTGCACCACCATGCTACCCGGACTGCGTGCTGCACAGCCGCACTGTTTTCAGGGGTCGATGCTATGTCCTTGCCGCATTCAATCGGCGACGGTGGAGACAATGCCATGAACGCTGCCGATCTGCTGATACGCTGTCTCGAACACGAAGGTGTGGAGTTCATGTTCGGCGTGCCCGGCGAGGAAACACTCGATGTGATGGATTCCCTCCTGGCTTCGCGGATTCGATTTATCACGACGCGGCATGAGCAGGGTGCTGCCTTCATGGCCGATATCTATGGACGACTTTCAGGAAAAGCCGGAGTCTGCCTGTCCACGCTCGGGCCAGGGGCGACCAATTTGATCACCGGCGTGGCCGATGCAAATCTGGATCATGCCCCTCTGGTCGCCATCAGCGGGCAGGTGTCCACAGAGCGTAAACATGCACAGTCGCACCAGTACATCGACCTCCAGGCGCTCTTCAAGCCCATTACCAAGTGGAATGGGGTGATCGCGACGCCGAATATGATTCCGGAAGCGGTGCGGAAGGCGTTCAAGATCGCCGAGACCGAAAAGCCCGGAGCGATTCATCTGGAAGTACCCGAAGATGTGGCGACCGAGCGACTCAGGGAATCGGATGTCCTTCCTCCGCTTCGGGTCCAATCACCGCGTGTTCCCGAGCCCTCATCGGTGCAAGTGAAGCGGGCGGCCGCCGTGATCTCAGGAGCCAAGAGGCCGCTCATCCTGGCCGGCAACGGCGTGGTGCGGAGACGAGCCGAGGAGGCAGTCCGGCGGTTTGCGCGAGGGTTGAACGTCCCTGTGGTGCACACTTTCATGGGGAAAGGAATCATGCCGGACGGCGACCCTCTGTCGCTGTATACGATCGGGTTTCCGGGGAGAGACTATTCCGCGAGAGTGGTCGAACAGGCCGATGTGGTGGTGGCCGTCGGGTACGACTTTGTGGAGTACGCGCCCTGCCTGTGGAATCCCAACCGGGATAAACACGTGGTGCATGTGGATGTCTCTCCGGCGGACGTCGACGCGCACTACGTCGTTGACGTGGGTGTGCTCGGCGATGTCGCTCAGGCGCTCGATCGGATCGCCGAAGGGCTGGTTCCGTTCGAGTCCCTCTGGGCCGAACGCGGACGCGAGGCCGTCGTCTCCGGGTTACACCGCGAATATGCCGCCACACCTGCCTGGCCGCTGCGTCCGCAGCAGGTCATCCAGGAACTGCGTAGCGCGCTTGCACCGGACGACCTGGTGGTATGCGATGTCGGTGCCCATAAGCTCTGGATGGCGCGCATGTTTCCCTGCCATACTCCCAACACCTGTATCATCTCGAACGGCTTTGCCGCCATGGGGATCGCGCTGCCCGGCGCGGTGGCGGCCCAACTCCTCTTTCCCTCGCGCCGGGTCGTTGCGGTCACAGGCGACGGGGGATTTTTGATGAACTCCCAGGAGCTGGAAACGGCGGTTCGGCTGCAGCTCCCGCTCGTCATCCTGGTCTGGCGCGACGACGGATATGGTGTGATCCGGTGGAAACAGTTGCTCCGGTTCGGCCGCACGTCGTCCGTGGAATTCGGCAATCCCGACCTGATGGCCTACGCGCGGTCTTTTGGTGCCGCAGGGTTTCGAGTCGAAGGCCCTTCCGAACTCACGCCGATCCTCCAGGAGGCGTTGAAGGGAAAATGTCCGGCCGTGATCGATTGTCCGGTGGATTATGGAGAGAATCTTCGAATGACCGAGCGCCTGAAACAGATGCTGTAGCCAGGTTTCTTTGGGCCCGTCCGACCCGCGCGCCGGTTATTTCACACTTTTTCAGGGAGGCCGGTCATATGTTCCTGTACTTGCTCGTGGTTCTCATCGCAGCGGAAGTTCCCGCGGCCGCTTTCGCTCAGTTCGCGGAGAGGGGCGAGTACGTCGAGCTGGCCAAAGGCACGAAGCTCTGTTCGAACGTGATCCTGGAACAATCCAAAGGCGTGCTCGATCCAGGAAAGGTCTTCTGGCGAGTGACCAGCAAAGCGCGGGCCAATGGCACGCAGAGCGTCGCCACGTTTGTCCTTGAAACCACGTACGACCGCAAGAGCGGCGAGACCAGCCTCAAGGAGAGCCGATATGATGAGGATTATGCCATGCTTTTCAAACGAGACCCGGAGCACAAGGGGATGCTCCTGATGGTCAGTCCCCAGGACGGCAGAGTCGAAGCGATTGTGGAAGTGTGTGAGAAAAAGCCGCGCAAGCCTGTCCGTGCGCCGAAAGGTGGTTGATGGAGGGTCTCTCGTGATCGGTCCACGTGCCGAGAACGGTGGCCGTCGCGATCGATGGGCCATGCCTGTCGTTGACTGAAATGGAAAAGAAGGGAGGGATGGGCTCCCTATGAACACAGTCGTGCAGTGAAAACGAGGGACCATGAACGGCGGATGGTGGGCCTTCATCTTCGGCGGCGGGACGTGGACATGGTGGCACGGGATGCTGTTCCTCCGGGCTGGGGGCCAAGATCCCCTTCGTGCCGGCGACCTGGGTGGCCGTGGGGCTCCTCTGGACGTTTCTCTTCTGGGCGACCGACCCCAACTATCCCGATCGGTTGCTGTCGGGGCGCCTGCTCTTCACGCTGCATGCGATCCTGCTTTACGCGAGGAATCTCCGGCTCCTGTGGCGCCTGCGGCCTGCGTGACGGACACAGGCAATCTCCGGACCTTCTGCAAGGGGCCGTCGTCAATCCTCTACAGCCATTCGTTCTCTTCAACGGCCGTCAGCCGCGGTATGGTATGCTGCACGCCACCATGAACACGGAGACCTCACGGCAGAGTGAACTCGCCGCGGCGACGGCTCAACGGCGGACCTTCGCCATCATCAGCCACCCGGATGCGGGCAAAACCACGCTGACGGAAAAACTGCTGCTGTACTCCGGCATGATTCGCACGGCAGGGATGGTGCGTGGGCGCAAAGGCGGCAAGGTCGCGGCGTCGGATTGGATGGGCATGGAGCAAGAGCGCGGGATTTCGATCACCGCCTCGGCCATGCAGTTCAGCTACAAGGACGCCGTCATCAACCTCCTCGACACGCCAGGCCACCAGGACTTTTCAGAAGACACCTACCGGACCCTCACCGCCGCGGACAGCGCCATCATGGTCATCGATGCCTCCAAGGGCGTGGAGGCCCAGACCCGCAAGCTGTTCGCCGTCTGCCGCCTCCGGCGCATTCCGGTGCTGACGCTGATCAATAAAATGGATTTGCCCGGGCGGCCGCCGCTCGACCTGATGACGGAAGTGGAGCAGGCGCTCGACATCCATGCCAGCGCGATCAACTGGCCGGTGGGATCGGGGAGTGAGTTTGTCGGGATCGTCCACCGCGCCGACGGCCTCGTGCACCTGTTTAGCAAGACCTCGCCTGGTGGGGCCAGGAAGGCCGGTCTCGACGACTTCGCGCTGGCCGATCTGCCCCGCAGCGCCCGCGTGTCCCACGAGGTCGTCGCGCAGGTGCAGCACGACCTGGAATTGCTCGAGATCGCCGGCAATCCCTTCACGCGCGAGGCCCTTGTGCAGGGCGAGGTGACGCCGGTCTTCTTTGCCTCGGCGCTCACGAACTTCGGCATCGAGAGTTTCTTGGACGCCTTCGTGAGGCTGGCGCCCAGTCCCGGCGCCAGGCCGGCCGACGGGGTCGATGGGAGCGAGCTCTCCGTGGACCCGATCGAGACCCCCTTCAGCGCCTATGTCTTCAAACTCCAAGCCAACATGAACCCGAAGCATCGCGACAGCACGGCCTTTCTCCGGGTCTGTTCCGGCCGATTTGAGCGGGACATGGTGGTGAAACACCACCGTCTGGGACGTGAGGTCCGGCTGTCCAGGCCCCACAGCCTGGTGGCCCAAGAACGGAGCACGGTGGAAGAGGCCTATCCCGGCGATATCATCGGCATCATCAACCCGGGGCTGTTCACCATCGGCGATACCATTTCGTTGACCGGCGGATTCAATTTCAAACCCTTGCCGCAATTCCAGCCGGAGATCTTCGCCCGCATCCGCCCGACCGATGTCGGCAAGCGGAAAGCCTTCGACAAAGGCATGTGGCAGATGGCGCAAGAGGGCACGGTTCAGATCCTCAGGAGCCTCAATGAAATGGAGTCGCTGGTGGCCGCGGTCGGGCGGCTGCAATTCGACGTCTTGCAGTACCGGCTGCGCCACGAATACCGCGTGGAGACCGTGCTCGAGCCTTTGTCGTTTACGTGTAGCGCCTGGCTGGACGGCGATCCCGACACCTTCGAGCCTCCCTCCACCTCGATGATCGTGAAGGATCAGCGTGATCGCATCGTGGTGCTGTTTGCGAGCACCCTCATGAAGACCATCGCCCGTGATCGCAATCCCGCCCACACCTTGCGGGACATGGGGTAGAGCTGAAGAGGGGAGCAAATGACCTATGGCTGCCGGCGATGCGCGACGGGCGCGACGGGCGAGAAAAGCGTGACGAGGTGAAAACACGGTCTGCGCGAGTCACGCCTTTCACGCGTGTCTCGCTCGTCTCGCCTCGATTTCTGCAGGCCGCCGGACTGGTGAACGATCACACGAAGGACTGTTTCGTGACGCGCCGGCGTAGCCGTTCCTGAGAGTAGTCGGTGACCCAAGCGCTCCCATTGACAGCGTTCAGCCCAGTGAGTAGCCTTGTCCGCATCTTCTCAACGAAAGGACGACCGTATGCCGACTCGTCAGGTGACTCCGGCGAACATCTTGCACCTCGGGTTTGGATTCTGGGGCTCGAAGACCCTGCTCAGCGCCGTCGAACTCGGGCTGTTCACGGAACTTGCCAAAGGCCCGCTCGATAGGGAAGCGCTGACCAAACGGCTGCAACTCCATCCCCGCAGCGCGCGGGATTTCTTCGATGCGCTCGTGGCCCTGGGCATGGTGAAGCGCACCGGCGCTCGCTACGCCAACACCCCGGAGACGGCCTTGTTTCTCGATCGAGCCAAGCCCTCGTATGTCGGCGGCATCCTCGAAATGGCCAACGCGCGGCTCTACCGGTTTTGGGGCTCGCTCACCGAAGGCCTCCGCACCGGCATGCCGCAGAACGAGGTCAACACCGGCGAAGACTTCTTCGGCGCGCTGTATGCCGATCCGCAACGGCTGGAGGGGTTTCTCAAAGCCATGACCAGCCTGAGCGTGGGGTCCGCACGGGTCATCGCCAAAAAATTTCCATGGAAGAAGTACCGCACGTTTACGGACGTCGGCTGCGCGCAAGGCGGCGTGGCCGTCGAGATCGCCCTCGCGCACAAGCATCTCACGGGCGGCGGCATGGATTTGCCGGTGGTGCGGCCGGTGTTCGAGGCGTACGCGCAGGCGCGGGGCGTCGCGCAGCGGCTGCGCTTTCACCCCGGGGACTTCTTCAAACACCCGCTGCCGAAGTCCGACGTGATCATCATGGGGCACATCCTCCACGACTGGAATCTCGAAGAGAAAATGATGCTCCTCCGCAAGGCCTATGACGCCTTGCCGGCCAACGGCGCGCTCATCGTCCACGAGGCCCTCATCGACGACGCGCGCAAGCAGAACGCCTTCGGGTTCCTGATGAGCCTCAACATGCTCATCGAGACGCCCGGCGGGTTCGACTTCACCGGCGCGGACTGCCGCGCGTGGATGAAAGAGGTCGGGTTCAAGCGCACGCGGGTCGAACGGCTGGCCGGGCCGGACGGCATGGTGGTGGGCTTCAAGTAACAAACGCCGAGCGCGTCGATGGATTCCATGCCCGGGTGCTCGTAGCGTATCTGGACGATCCGTCTAACAAACCAAAAAGGGGGTCCCATGTCGCGAATCAAAGAACTCAGAGCGTCGCTCGACCAGAACCTGGATGTGTTAGAGTGCCAGGCGCTGGCGCTGGAAGCGCAACTGACGCAGACGAAAGACCAGGCGCTGCAGCGGCTGGAGCAGTGCAAGCAACAGTTGCGGGACGTGCTGGCGAAGGTCCTTGCCGAGGTGCAGAAGTCGACAGAGGTCGCCGCGTATACGAGGTCGGAGGTGCAGGGCAAGATCCAGCAGCTCCACGTGCAATTGGCGGGCGGCAAAGCGGAGGCCGGCCGTGCGTTCGAGGAGCAGCGGGCCAAGATTCTCAGGGCCCTGAGCCAGCTCGAAACGACCGCCGATGAGAAATTGACAGGCGCCGCGTACGAATCGGGCAGAGTCTGGGAGGACCTCGTCGTCCTGGCGAGCAGCCTGGAGGCGGAATTCGAAGCAAAGCGGTGGAGGAAAAACTCCGCCAGCGCGGGAATGTCGTCCGGCCGCTCGCGGAGCGGCGGAAGTGTCAGCGTCACGACGTTGAGGCGAAAGTAGAGGTCTTCCCGGAACTTGCCCGCCGCGACGGCCTGCGTGAGGTCCTTGTTGGTCGCGGCGATCACCCGGATGTTGACCCGCACCATGCGCGTGCCGCCGACGCGATGGAATTCATGGTCCTGGAGCACGCGCAACAGGGAAGCCTGGAGGTTCATCGGCATGTCGCCGATTTCGTCCAGGAAGACCGTTCCCCCGTCGGCCATTTCAATCTTGCCCTTCTGCAGCCGGTCGGCCCCGGTGAAGGCGCCTTTTTCGTGGCCGAAGAGCTCATTTTCGAGCAGACTGTCGGTGAGCGCCACGCAATTGATCACGACGAAGGGCAGGCTGCGGCGGGGGCTCCATTGATGGACCGAACGAGCGAACAGTTCCTTGCCGGTGCCGCTTTCGCCGAGCAGCAGGACGCCCGCGTCGGAGTTGGCCGCCCGCTGCGCCAAGGCGATGACCGATGTCATCGGCCCGCTCTTGGCCACGATGTGGGCGTAGCGGGAGGCGACGTCGTTTTGCAGGGAGGCGATCTGTCGGGTCAGCGATTCGCGCTCGAGGGCCTTCTCGATGGCGATCTTGAGGTGGTCGGTGTCGAAGGGCTTGGTGAGAAAATCGTCGGCGCCCTGCTTCATCGCCTCGACCGCGGCGTGGATGGTGCCGTGGGCGGTCATGACGATGACGGGGAAGTCGTACCCGGTTTTGCGGAGCGGCGCCAGCTTTTTCAGGACATCGATGCCCGCGACCCGGGGCATCTCCAGGTCCAGCAGCATGAGGCGGGGCGTTTCTTGTTCGACGAGATCGAGGGCTTGTTGTCCGTCGGAGGCGGAGACGGTGTGGTAGCCGAGGGCTTCCAGCCGGTCGCACAACATCACGACGATGTCGGGGTCGTCGTCGACGACGAGGATCTTGGGTTTCATCATGGCGTTCGGAACAAGAAACGATGAATGCTGAGTGATGAACGCTGAACGCTGAATGCGGGAGGTGGTCAGGGGATAGTGGTCAGGGGGCCGTGAATGTATCGATCACCAGTCACAAACCACTGATCACGCTCCGCTTTGTTCAGCGTTCACCGTTCACCGTTAGTCTTTCATGACGTTCATCACCAGTCCGGTGAGGGGCTTGGGATAGAAGTAGGTGGACTTGTGCGGCATGCGGCCTCCCGCCGTGGCCACCGCGCGAACCTCTTCCACCTTAGTCGGATTCAGGAGCAACGCGGCCTCACCGGTTCCCTGACCGATGAGATCGAGCGCCTCGTCATCGTCCTTGGTGTAGAGGATCGCCTCATGGTCGGCTTGTGTCGGGCAGAGCCGCTCGATGATCCGGGTTTCGAGAATCGAGACATCCAGCTTGTCCCGCTCCGACGCGGTGGCCGGGGGGTGATGCTCCGGCTTGAGGGTCAGGAGCATATAGTGGTCGGCCCCGCGTGAGGCCAGACCGAATACCGGGCTCGATTGACCCTTCGTCCGCATGGTCTGGATGAATTGCCGGCGACGGTCGATCGGAAACTCCTCGAAGATAAAATGGTCGGCCAATTGTTGTCGAATCCCGGCCGGCGGCGGCACGGCGTTGCGCAGGACCCGATGGGTGGGCAGGACCGTGAGCCCTGGATCCTCCAGGCTGGAGAAGAGCATCATGACGGCGTCGTAGGGCCGGAGGGCTGATCCGCCTCCGCCCGCCTGCTGGTGACGCATCCGGCGATAGTTCAGCGCGGTTTCGTAGCGGTGGTGCCCGTCGGCGATGAACAGCGGCTTGCTCGCCATCGCGCTTGTGAGCCCGGCGAGCGTGGCCTCATCGTCGATGGTCCAGAGACGCTGGCGGCACCCGACGTCATCGGTAAAGTCGATGCGCGGCGCGGCCGTCATGGCCTGGCCGATGGTCCCAAGGATTGAGCCCTCGGGATCGGAAAACAGGGAGAAGATGCAACTGAAGTTCGAGGCGCAGGCCTCCATGAGGTTGAGCCGGTCGCTCTTGGCGGCGGCCCGGGTGTTTTCATGCGGATAGATCTTTCCGGTGCCGAATTCTTCCAGCGTGACGGTGGAGACGAACCCCTTGAGCACGCGGGTGCCGCGGCCCAGGCTGCCGGAGGGCACATCGTACTCGATGGCGTAGGGGTAGATCGCCGGCGTCGCGTCGCGTATCAACACGCCCTCGGCCATCCAGCTCTTCAGCGTCGAGGCGGCGCGGGAATACTTGTTCTTGCCCGGCGCGTCCCCGGGCTGCTCGAGCCCGAGTTCCAGTCGAATGACGTTGCGGGGGTGGCGGGCGTGCAGCGCCTGTTGAAACGTCGCATCGATCACGTCATAGGGCGGGGCGACCACCCGCGCGATGTCTGTCGTGAGAATCTCGTCGTGATAGAGCACGCCGTTGAACGGAATCAGATGAGCCACGGTCGTCGGTCCCCTATGACGATGGTTGAAGAGTCGGTCGTGGTGATGCGAAGAGGTCGGAAAGGCATGCGGCTCAGCGGTCGCGATTCACCATGTAGTCGGCGACGACCGACAGCGCGCGTTTGGGCGTTGAATCTTCGAACACCGAAAGATCGCGGGCGGCGGCCTGCACGAACGCGTAGGCGCGCTCGAGGGCATAGGCGATGGACCCATACTCCCGCATCAGATCGATGAGACGCCGGAGGTCCTCGTCCGTCAATGAGCGGGTCTCCATCCGCTCCGTGATGCGTTGACGGTCTTGCGCCGAGCAGTGTTGCAGCAGGTGGAGTAAGGGCAGCGTGGGTTTGCCCTGCCGAAGATCCTGCCCCAGAGCCTTGCCCAGCCGTTCACCATCGGCGGTGTAGTCGAGCGTATCGTCGGCAAGCTGAAACGCGATGCCCAGGTGCTGGCCGAATCGATAGAGTGCGGCTTGAAGTTCCGGCGGCGCCTCGCCCACGATGGCGCCGATCGCGCAGGAGGCGGCGATGAGCCCGGCCGTCTTATATTCGAGAATCTTCAAGTATTCCGACTCGGCGATCATCGGGTTGCCGTTATAGTAAAGCTGGAGCACCTCGCCCTCCGCCATTTTGCGGCAGGCGTCGGAGATCATTTCGTTGATGCGCTGATTGCGGAAGTCGACGATGCGGCAGATCGCGCGTGAATAGAGATAGTCGCCGACCAAAATGCTGACCTGGTTGCCCCACATCTTCCGGGCGGTCTGCCGGCCGCGGCGGGTGTCGGCATCGTCTACCACGTCGTCGTGCAGCAGCGTGGCCGTGTGGATGAATTCCACCACGCTGCCGAGCACCCAATGTTCGGAGCCTTGATAGCCGCAGAGACGGGCGGAGAGGATCAAGAGCAGAGGGCGGATGCGTTTGCCGCCGCTGCTCAGAATGTGGGCGGCGACGGTGTTGACGAGGGCGACGCTGGAATCGAGGTGCTTGCGGACCTGTGCGTCAACGCCTTCGAGTTCGGCTCCATACGACTCCCACACATCGGGCATGGTGTGCGGACTCAGGATGGCAGGTCCGTTGGGCATGCGGGGAATAGTAGGCGAGGCGGCGCGTACGTGTCAAGACAAGGCGGCGTTGCCGAGCGCGCGAATGCGTTCCGCCGGTGAGGATGGTGCGATGACCCGCGTGCGGGGCCGGCAGCGTTGACAGGCTCGGGCCGCTTCCAGTAATCTAAAACCTTGATTCTGTTGGGAACTTTGAGGCCTGCCTTCTGCAGTTGTGCCCGCAGTTGACCGCGAGTCCGCCCTTTCGTAGCGGGTCGCCGTTCGCGGGACCAGACAAAGGATCAGGGATATGAACAGCGAGATGTCGATGCCGGGGCTGCCTCCAAAGCAAGGCCTCTACGATCCAGCCAACGAGAAAGACGGTTGCGGGATCGGGTTTGTGGTGAACATCAAGGGCCAGAAGTCTCGCGACATCGTCGAGCAGGGGCTGCAAGTCCTGGAGAACCTCTACCATCGTGGGGCGCAAGGCTGCGATCCCTGCACGGGCGACGGCGCGGGGATTCTTCTCCAGATTCCCCATGAATTTCTCAAGCGCGCGGCAGCGGATCTGCGCATCACACTGCCCCAGGCAGGCGAGTACGGCGTGGGGATGGTGTTTCTCCCGCCGATCGCGGATGCGCGTAAGCAGTGTGAGACGCTGTTCGAGCGGGTGCTCAAGGAAGAAGGGGTTCGCCTCCTGGGCTGGCGGGACGTGCCGGTCAAGAGCGATGCCATCGGCGTCCAGGCGAGACGAACCGAGCCGGCCATCCGACAAATCTTCATCGCGCGAGACATCCTGAACGAGGGGCAGTTTGAGCGGAAGCTCTACGTGGTTCGGAAACGGGTCGAGCACGCGACCCGCGAATCCGCGATCGAGGGGAGAGAATACTTTTTCATCTCCAGCCTGTCCGGCAACACCATTGTGTATAAGGGGCTGCTGCTGCCGCACCAGATGCGACAGTACTACCAGGACCTGACCGATGGGAGCGTGAAGAGCGCGCTGGCGATGGTCCACTCGCGGTTCAGCACGAATACCTTTCCGACCTGGCCCTTGGCGCATCCCTATCGATTCCTCTGCCACAACGGCGAGATCAATACGCTGAAGGGGAACGTGAATTGGATGCGGGCGCGGCAGGGCCGCTTGAACTCGGATCTCTTCGGCGACGATATCCCGAAGTTGTTCCCCATCGTCTATGAGCATCAGAGCGATTCGGCCTGTCTCGACAACGCCCTGGAATTCCTCCTGCTCGGCGGGCGGTCGCTGCCCCATGCGATGATGATGCTGATCCCGGAGCCCTGGGTGGGGAATCCGCAGATGGACCTCGACCGGCGCGGGTTCTACGAATATCACGCGGCGATGATGGAGCCATGGGACGGTCCGGCGGCGGTCTGCTTTACGGACGGCAGGCTGATCGGGGCCACGCTGGATCGGAACGGCCTGCGACCCTGCCGGTATCAGGTCACCACGGACGATCGGGTCGTGCTGGCCTCCGAAGCCGGCGTGTTGCCGGCCGACGTGAAGGACATCAGGCAGAAGGGCCGGCTCCAGCCGGGGCGCATGTTCCTGGTCGACACCGCGCAAGGGCGGATCATCGACGACGAGGAGATCAAGGCCGACATTACGCGACGGAAACCGTTCCGGAGTTGGGTGACGCAATATCGCATCTCGCTGGATGAGCTGCCGGAGCCGACGAATGTGCCGCAGCCGGATCATCCGACCCTTCGGCTGAGACAGCAGGCCTTCGGCTACACGGTCGAAGAGCTGAAGATGGTCATCACCCCGATGGTGGTCACGGGCGAAGAGCCGGTGTCCTCCATGGGCACCGATACGCCCCTGGCCGTGCTCTCCGAGCGTCCTCAGTTGCTCTTCAAGTATTTCAAGCAACTGTTCGCGCAGGTGACCAACCCCCCGATCGACCCGATCCGCGAAGAGTTGGTGATGTCGCTGGTGACGAGCATCGGGCCGAAGCCGAATCTCATGGATGAGGCCCCGGAGTCCTGCCGGCGGATTCGCGTGAAGCAGCCGATCCTCACCAATGCCGAGCTGCAGAAGATTCGGGAATTGGCTGATCCGCACTTCCGCAGCAAGACGCTCCGGATGTTGTTCCGCACGGCGGAAGGACCGGACGGGCTCGGAGCCGCAGTGGACGGGCTCTGTCGGCAGGCCTCGCAGGCCATTCGTGACGGATACAAATTCCTGATCCTCAGCGACCGTGGCGTGAATGAGGAATGGGCGCCGATCCCGAGTCTGCTCGGCATCGCAGCGGTGCACCACCACCTGGTGCGCGAGTGCGCCAGAACGGAAGTGGGGCTGATCCTGGAAACGGGGGAACCGCGGGATGTCCACCACTTCGCCTGTCTCATCGGGTACGGCGCGGGCACCATCAATCCCTACCTCGTGTTCGAGTCGGTGGTGGATATGGAGCGTGACGGCTATCTGCCGGAAGGGATCGATGCGCCGACCGCCGAGACCAAGTTCATCAAGGCCATCGATAAGGGCCTGCTCAAGATTTTCTCGAAGATGGGCATCTCGACCGTACAGTCTTACTGCGGCGCGCAGATCTTCGAGGCGATCGGGCTGGATCGCCCGCTCGTCGATCGGTATTTCACGGGAACGCCCTCGCGGATCGGCGGCATCAGCATCCGCGAGATCGGCGAGGAAACGTTGCGCCGCCATGCGCAGGCCTATCAACCGGCGCCGATCCGCCAATTGGACTTCGGCGGCGAGATCCACTACCGCGTGCAGGGGGAGCATCACAATTGGAATCCCGACACCATCTACAAGCTCCAGCACGCGACGAAAAGCAACAGCTACCAGACCTTCAAGGAGTTCTCGGCCTTGGTGAACGACGAGAGCCGGCGCCGTTCCAACATCCGCGGCCTGCTTGATTTCAAGCCGGCGCCCGAGCCGGTGCCGTTGAGCGACGTGGAACCGGTGACGGACATCGTGAAGCGGTTCACCACGGGCGCCATGTCGTTCGGGGCGATCAGCAAGGAAGCGCACGAAACTCTGGCGATTGCGATGAACCGCATCGGCGGGAAGAGCAACACCGGCGAAGGCGGCGAGGATCCGGAACGCTTCCTCCCCTTGCCCAACGGTGACTCGAAGAACAGCGCGATCAAGCAGGTGGCCTCCGCGCGGTTCGGCGTCACCAGCGATTATCTGGTCCACGCGCGCGAGTTGCAGATCAAGATGGCGCAGGGGGCCAAGCCGGGCGAAGGCGGACAGTTGCCGGGGCACAAGGTGGATGAGATTATCGCGCGCCTGCGCTTCGCCACGCCCGGCGTGCCGTTGATCTCGCCGCCGCCGCACCACGACATCTATTCGATCGAAGATCTGGCTCAATTGATCTTCGATCTGAAGAATTCGAATCCGACCGCCGAGGTGTCCGTCAAGCTGGTGTCCGAGGTGGGCGTCGGCACGATCGCGGCCGGTGTCGCCAAGGCCAAGGCGGACAAGGTGTTGATCAGCGGCGACAGCGGAGGGACCGGCGCCTCGCCGCTCTCCTCCATTAAATATGCCGGCATTCCCTGGGAACTGGGGTTGGCCGAAACGCATCAGACGCTGGTCCTCAACGATTTGCGGGGCCGCATCCGGGTCGAAACGGACGGGCAGTTGAAGACCGGGCGGGACGTGGTCATCGCCACGCTCTTGGGCGCGGAGGAGTTCGGCTTCTCCACGGCGCCGCTGATCGTCGAGGGGTGCATCATGATGCGGAAGTGCCATCTGAACACCTGTCCGGTCGGCGTGGCGACGCAGGATCCGGTCCTGCGCGCCAAATTCACCGGGCAGCCCGAGCACGTCGTGAACTACTTCTTTTTCGTGGCCGAAGAGGTGCGGGAACTGATGGCGCAGCTCGGGTTCCGGACATTCTCGGACATGATCGGCCGGACGGATAAACTGAGGGCTAAGAAAGCGATCGATCACTGGAAGGCCAAGGGCTTGGACTTGTCGGCGATGCTCCATCGGCCCGAGGTGTCGTCCGAGATCGCGACCCATTGCGTGCAACAACAGGATCACGGCATTGCGGACGCGCTGGACTGGAAGCTGGTCGAGCAGTGCAAGCCGGCGATTGAGGAGAAAAAGCCGGTGCGGCTGACCCTGCCGATCCGCAACGTGAACCGGACGGCGGGGACGATCCTCTCCTCCGTCATCACCAAGCGGTACCGGATGGACGGCCTGCCTCAGGACACGATTCACATCAAGTTCACCGGGTCGGCCGGACAGTCCTTCGGGGCCTTCCTCATTAAAGGGGTGACGCTGGAGCTGGAGGGCGAGTCGAACGATTACCTGGGGAAAGGCTTGTCGGGCGGGCGCATCATTGTCTATCCGCCCAAAGGCTGCACCTACACGCCCGAG
>SWDL01000399.1:18833-25920 GCA_005116795.1 Nitrospira sp.
TTTCCAGGACCGGAGGGTCGGAAGGGATCGGCTTTGCGATTCCGAGCAGCATCGCGATCGATATCGTCGCCAGCCTCACGAAGACCGGCAAAGTGGTTCGGGGCTGGATGGGCATTGCGATTCAGGAAGTCACGCCGGCGCTCGCCAAGTCGTTCAAGTTGCCGGAACAGCGTCGGGGCGGCGTGCTGGTCAGCGATGTCAATGAGGATGGGCCGTCATCGGCGGGCGGCCTGAAGCGCGGGGACGTGATTATTGCCTTCGACGATCGGGACGTTGCGAATGTCAGCCAGTTGCGCAACCTCGTGGCGCGGACCATTGTGGGGCACACGGCCAAGGTGAAGGTGCTGCGAGAGGGAAAAGAGCAGACCCTCTCCGTGAAGGTCGCCGAACGGCCGTCGGACGAGATGCTGGCCAAGAAGAGCGGGCCAAGTGTCCCGCAGGCTCCGCCGACGGACGCGCCGAAGCCGCCCGATAATGTCTTGGCCAGTCTCAAAGTGCAGGCGCTCGACCCCACGACGCTCGGTCAATTGAATCTCCCGGCCAAGACTGCCGGAGTGGTCGTCAATCATGTGGAAGCGGGAAGTTCGGCCGAAGCGGCCGGCGTGCAACGGGGCGATGTGATTCTGGAGATCAATCGGGAACCGATCAAGGCGCTGGAGGACTATCAGCGCGCGGCGTCGAAGATCAAGAAAGAGGAGATGGTCGTGCTCCTGCTCAGTCGACAGGGCAATTCGCTCTTCGTGGCGGTGAACCCGAAGTAGCGACATTGACGTGTGGGTCATTGAGCCAATGATTCAATGAATCATTGGCTCAATGAATCGATGTGGAGGGCTGATGCCCGATCTCGCGACGTTCCAGAAGTGGCTGCAAGACAACGTCTTCAAGCCGCTGGAAGACAAGAAAATGCCGGTCATGGAGCATCTCGTTGAGCTCCAGGTCCGGCTCACGCGCGTCGTCATCGCCACGGCCGTCGTCTTCATCGGCACGTTCTTCTTTGCCGACACGATGGTGCAGTGGCTCCGCGTGCCGCTGCAGAACATGTTCGTCCCGGGTCAACTGGCCTGGGTGCCCACGGACCTGCCCGCCGTGCCCTTCGTCTTCCTCGCGCCGGCGGAAGCGCTCTGGCAAAACGTCAAAGTCGCGGGCCTGTTTGCCCTCGTGCTGGCGACTCCCTATGTCCTCTGGGAGGGCTGGCAGTTCATCATGCCGGGGTTGCACACACACGAGCGGCGGTTCGTCGGGCCCTTCGTGATTCTGAGCACGGCGGCGTTTTATGCCGGAGTGCTCTTCTCGTTTTTCTTCGTCCTGCCGTTTGCGCTCAATTTTCTGATTTCCTACGGGGTCAATGCCGGGTTCATTCCCCAGCTGTCCATCGCGCAGTATGTCGGGTTTGCGCTCTGGTTCCTGCTGGTGTTCGGCTTGACCTTCGAGGTGCCGCTGGTGATCACCCTGATGGCGAAGCTCGGATGGGTCGATGCCCCGTTCTTGAAGCGCTATCGGAAATGGGCGTTCTTGGGCGCGTTCCTGGTCGCCGCGGTGCTGACGCCGACGCCGGATCCGTTTAATCAGTGCCTGATGGCGGTTCCCCTGTATGTGTTTTACGAAGTGGGGATAATCAGCGCCGGAATGTTCGGGAAAAAGCGGAAGCCCGAGGAGTCCGCCGCGCAGGAAGCCGGCGCGGCTGCGTCAGTCGGTGGACCCGTGGCGGCGAAGGCGGCGAGCCCTGTGCCCGCCGGCGGGGGCGACTATGTGGGCGTGCCGCAGGGGGGGTCGTAAGAACGGCCGATGCGGCTGCTGATGCGGGTGGCGCTGCTGATCGTCACTCTGTCAGTCAGCTTGAACGGGTTCAGCGAGAGTCTGTCGATGCTTCAGCCGATCCTGGACGAGAGGATCGGCGCAATGGTAAGGGGTCAAATTTAATCCGTGCCAAAAGAACTCAACATGATCCAGCCGCCGGGCTTGGGCAACGGCGAGGCCTGCACCTTCCTGTGGGCCTGCGCGGTCTGCGATGAGACGGAGTGGTGCAAAAAAGACAAGGAAGGCCACAACCGCTGGCTCGTGGCCAAGCGCATGGAGCGCGTCGAGCACATCGTCTTGGTGATGAGCCATAGGGGCGGGGTTGGGAACAGCACGGTCACGACCAACCTGGCCGTCAGTCTGGCGCTGAAGGGCCGGCATGTCGGGATCTGCGAGCTCGACATCCAGGGACCGACCATCCCGAAAATGGTCGGGGCTGAGGGGCAACAACTCAAGGTCAGCACCTCCGGCGGGATCATTCCCATTCAGGCCTACAATCTGCGGATCGCCTCGATGTCGTCGTTTCTACTCCAACACTCGGACGATCCCATCCTCCGGCGCGACGGCGACAAGTACGCATGCGTCGACCAATTACTGGGCGGAGTCGAGTGGCAGGATTTGAACTTTCTCTTGGTGGACCTGCCGGCCGGGACCGGCCACGAATCGGGGAGGACCATCGACCTCCTGGGCCACGTCACCGGGGCGGTCATCGTGACGACGCCTGAGGAAGCGGCGCGGCTCGATGCGCGCAAGTCGGTCGGCTTCTGCCGGGACCGTGCGGTGCCGATCATCGGCCTCGTCGAGAACATGAGCGGGCTCGATTGGCCGCAGTGCGGTCACCCTAGCGACGTGTTCGGCACAGGGGGCGGAGAGGCGTCGGTCGTTGAGATGGGCGTGCCCTTCCTCGGGCGCATCCCCCTCGATCCTGAGATCGTCACGCAGGGCGATGCGGGTGAGCCCTTTGCCTTGTTCAACTCGGACAGCGCCGCCGCATCCGTCTTTCACGACGTGGCAAGCAAGGTTGAAGCGTTCTGTAAGAAGAGTGCGTCGCTGATTCGCAGGCCCTCCTTGATGAAGCGCTGATCGCGAGGCGCTGGTGGCGAAGAGCGAAGAAAAGAGCGAGGAATGAACGCGAACATGCAAGGTCTGACACCTCTCCAGGAAGCCCAACGCATCGTCCTTGAGGCCGCCGCGCCGCTCGGGCTCGAAAAGATCAGTCTGATCGAAGCCCTGAGCCGGGTGTTGGGCGAAGACATCGTGGCCGCCCGCGACAATCCACCGTGGGACAACTCGGCCATGGACGGGTTTGCGGTTCGGGCGGACGACATCAAGCAGGACCAGGCCATCGGCACGCCCGTGACCTTGACCATTATCGAAGACGTCCCGGCCGGAAAAATGCCGACGAAGACGGTGGGTCCCGGGCAGGCGATTCGGATTATGACCGGGGCGCCGCTGCCGAACGGGGCGGATACCGTGCTGAAGGTTGAGGAGACCGACCCGAGCCCGCACAGCGTACGCGTGTTCAAGCCCGAGCCCCGCGGGGCCAACATCCGGCCGCAAGGGGAGGATGTCAAGAAAGGCGACTGCATCATCGCCAAGGGGACGCAGATCCGTCCCGGCGAGGCGGGGGTGCTGGCCATCCTGGCCAAGTCCTTCGTCATGGTGTATCAGCAGCCTCGGGTGGCGATTCTCTCCACCGGCGACGAGCTGGCGGACCTGGATGAACGGTTCAGTGAAGAGAAGATCATTAATTCCAACAGCTACCAGATAACACGGCTCGCGGGATAGCCTCGAGCCTTCAAACCGTGATCCAGGAGATCATGGGTGAACTGCCGGCAGCGACCCACAACGAGATCATTCAGCAGGTGTTCGGTAATTCGATCGAAAACTTTATTTTCGAAGTCACGCCGCTGATCGGGATGATGACCGTGTTCCGTCTCGGCTGCGGCGGGCGGGTATCGCGTGTGAGTCCGACTTGCTGGGCGACGGCATCGTAATGCGCATGGACCGCGCGAAACCACATGATCAGCAACGGCAACAGCGCGACGACGATCCAGGCCCCGTGGGTGAACTTGGTCGATCCGATAATCAGAGTGGCCACGCCGGTCGCCAGGGCGCCGGTGCCGTTGATGAGCAGCTTCTTGCCCCAGTGAGGCCCGCGCTTCTCCAGCCACCGCTTGCACATGCCGGCTTGCGCGAGCGTGAAGGAGAGAAACACGCCGACGGCATAGAGCGGAATCAGGGCATGGGTGTCGCCTTGAAACTTCACGATCAAGAGGCAGGAGAAAAATCCCAGGATGATGATCCCGTTGGAGAAGACGAGCCGGTCCCCCATGATGGCCATCTGATGCGGCATGTAACTGTCTTTCGCCAGCAGGGACGCGAGGCGGGGAAATCCGGCAAAGGCGCTGTTGGCCGCGAGGACCAAGATCATCATCGTGGAGGCCTGCACCAAATAGTACAAGGGGCCGGTCCCGAACGTCACGCGCGCGACTTGCGACACCACCGTTTCATCGATCTTGGGCAGCACGCCGAATTGAGAGGCCAAGATGGTGATGCCCATGAACAACGTGCCCAGGACGGCGGACATGCCGATCATGGTGAGCGCGGCATTTTTCGTTTCCGGCGGCTTGAAGGCGGAGACCCCGTTGGAGATGACCTCGACTCCGGTGATCGCGGTGCAGCCGGATGAAAAGGCCCGCAGAAGCAAGAACAGCGTCATGGCCTCGGTCGCGCCCTGGGTGTTGACCGTCGCCGCGTGTGCCGCGGGGCCAGGCGTGCCGCCCCACATGAGCCTGAGGAATCCGACTCCGAGCATCAAGAGGAGGGACGCGATGAAGACGTAAGTGGGGACGGCAAAAATTCGTCCCGATTCCCGGACGCCGCGCAGATTCAGCACCAGCACCAGGATGATGGCCGCAAGGCCCAGCGCTTCCCGATAGGGAAAGAGCTCGGGCACAGCCGAGGTCATAGCCGCCATCCCTGCCGCGACGGAGACCGCGACCGTGAGCACATAATCGATCATCAAGGCGGCGGCGGCGATGAGCCCCGGCATGGCGCCGAGGTTCGACCGCGCGACCGTGTAGGCGCCGCCGCCCTGCGGATATTCAAAGATGATCTGGGAATAGGAGATGGTGAGGATCGCGAGCAGTCCGACGATCAGGCCGCTGATCGGGAGAGACATCGGCACGGCGACCGAGCCGGCCAAGACGAGCACGAGGAGGATTTCCTCCGTGGCATAGGCGACCGAGGAGAGCGCATCCGAAGAAAACACCGCCAGCGCCAGGCGTTTGGAGAGACGTTCATGGGCCGCTTGAGCAGTCCTGAGAGGGAGACCGACGAGAACCCGCTTCAGCAGCATGGCGGTATTATCTCATAGATATCGGGGCGGAGACAGGGCCGAGTCTCTTCGCGTGAGGGCGATCCTCGGAGAAGGACGTGAACTTGTCCTGTGATGCGCCATCCAGGGCGGGGATTGTCGTCCGGACCGCTGCAATTCCATACGCACGGCCAGACGAGAGGATATTGACAGTCATCCTGAAAGTTGAGTATCGTTGTGTCCCTAGGTGAGCTTTTCGCTTGCCGGGTTCGGGGTGCCGGTGCATTCGGATCGACAGCAAACGATCTGGACGGGCGATCGCCCAACCGGAGTCTATACAGTCCATTGTCACACTTGTCACACGGCTATTGCATTCTCACTTTCATCGCACTAAGCAGCATTGAGGGTCCTTATTATTTGAAGGAGGCCGGTCCATGTTCCATCCCAGACATACCACCACTTTCCTGAGCGCGCTCGGCGTCTTCGCCGGGTTGGTCCTGCTGTGGCTCCCCGAGCCGGTGTCGGCTGAGCCGGCTGCCCAGGCAGACCATGCCACGGCTCATCAAGCCGGCATGAATGGCCAATCACCCGCATGGCTCCAACAACTGAAGGGACAGACCATCGTGGAGGACACGATGTCGGGACGCCCCGACCGTGCGGCGATGGTCGAGGCCCAGCATCAACGGATCATGCTGCAGATGGGCAAGGATCCGCAGGTCCATCAGGTCAACAGCGGCGGCTATAACGGCATGTCCATGACGCACCAATATGGCGCGGGAGGACAGGACTTGTTGTTGATGTCCGATGGTCGAACGGAGCCCGTCGGCGCCCAGGGTGGGAAGTGCCCGGCGTCGGCTCCCGTCAAGCAGTACAATGTCTCCGCCGTCAATGTCGAGATTACGCTCAATCAGTGGCTGGATTTCTATCCCGGCTACATGTACGTGCTCGATGAGAATCTCGACAAGGTCCGTGAGGAAGAGGCGAAGAACAAGGCCGCTCGCGAGAAGGAAGGCTTCGATCCCGGTGCCGTCATCCCCGGTGTGCAAGCCCAGTGGATTCAGCCGCTCGTGATTCGCGCCAACCAGGGTGACTGCGTCAATATCACGCTCAGCAACAAGCTGGAAGGTGGCGAGGAAGTCAGTCTCCACATTCACGGCTCGGCCATGGTCGTGAGCACGACCGGAGCTTCCGCGACGACGACCAATCCCGATACGATTGCCGCGAAGGACAAGTCGGTCAATCTCGAATGGTACATCCATCCGACGACGCAAGAGGGAGTGCGGCAGTTCCATACCTATAGTAATGATCGCGAGCTCACGGTGATGGGGCTGTTCGGCGCCTTTGTGGTCGAGCCGCGAGGGTCCAGCTATCTCGAGCCGTTGGGCTCGGGCGATCCCACCCCAGCCTCCAGTGGCTGGCAGACGATCATCAAGAACGGCACGGGGCCGGACTTCCGCGAGTTCGTGCTCATCTATCATGAAGTGGGTGACGAGGCGTTCCGTCCGGTGAACAAGAAGGGCGACTTCCTCCCCCAGCGTGACCCATTGACCGATGCCTACCGTCCGGGTGGCCGCGCGATCAACTATCGCAGTGAGCCCTTCGGCATCAACAACATGCACGTGCAGCACGAGTATTTCGGGTTCGAGGACGAGTCCATGGCGTATAGCTCTTACACCTTCGGAGATCCGTCCCCCACGATTCCTCGTTCCTATCTCGGTGACCCGGCGAAGTTCCGGTTGGTGCATGGCGGATCGGAAGTGTTTCACTCCCACCATCCGCATGGCGGTTCGATTCGCTGGCCGCGCAGCCCGCGGGCGATCGACGATATGAACCTGTGGGCCACGTCGGTGAACGGTCCGGTGAAGTATCCGGTAATCCGTGCCAAGACGGACCGCGTGGACGTGGAAGTGATCGGTCCTTCCGAGGCCCTTGATCTGGAGACGGAATGCGGGTCAGGGCTGTGCCAGCAGT
>SWDL01000399.1:26020-48595 GCA_005116795.1 Nitrospira sp.
GGGCTACTGGCGCGTGTACAACACCCTGCAACAGGGCGATATGCGTAATGACGTGATGCCTGATCTGCGCGAATTGCCGGATCGGAGAGGGCGGATCAAAGCACCGGTCACCTCGGACAAGCTGGTCGGGCAAACGGTGGATTGGTTCGGCAAAAAGTTCCAGATCGTTGAGAAAGGCAAGAGCAATTGGAAGACGAATCCGGCCCTGGTCACGGTCAAGGACTGGGTGGAGATGCAGATGCCCACCATGGGCAAGCCCGGGCATAAGGATGATGAAAAGGGTCAGACGCTGGCCTACGACGCCACCGTGCTGGATTGGTCCTGGGAAGGCGCTCGAGCGATGAGCGAGCGCGAGAATACGATCGACAATCCCAAGTACAAGTCCTCGCATCCCGGCAAGCGGCATCCGATCGCGTTCGAACCGATGACCGGGAAAGTGGCCTGGCCGCATCTCACGCCTCATTTCGGACGGCGCGCGATGTTCTCTCCGAACCACGTCGGGGCTCCATGGTTGGAGATGGTCCGACGGGATGAGACCGGCGAGGAGAGCTTGGAACAGGCGAAGCCCGGTGAAAATGGACGCTGGAGTCTCTGTCCGGAGAATGTCGGACGGAAGAATTATAACGTCCACTTTATCAAGCTTCCGATCAAGATCGCCAAGGCCCAAGGAAAAGAGCCGGCCGTCGTGGACCCAAGCGGGCTGATCTTTGTCTTGCACGATGAAGAGGCGGCCGTCCGAGCCAATGATGACTTGAAGTATCCATTGGTGGTGCGCGGGAATATCTATGACTGCGTGGATTGGACGCTCACCAGCGAGTGGGATGACGACGACTTCACGAATTTCCAGTCGTCCAAAATCAACACCCACTGGCACTTCCTCCAATTCGATAACCAGGCGTCTGACGGCGTGATCTCCGGCTTCTCCTATGAGCAGTCGGTCCGTCCGTTCACGATGCTGGAGAAGAAGAACAAGAAAGGGCTGCCGCCCCCGATGAACACGGTGCTGACGGCGCCGGCCAAGAAGGGGGCCACGGCGCTGACGGTGAAGTACGCCGCCCAATACCACGTGGGGACGCTGATCCTGGTAGGGGCGGACAACGTGAAGGGCAACGAAGTGGTCCGGGTGAAGGCGATCAAGGGCAACACGATCACGCTGACCAAGGGGCTGAAGAGCGACCATCCGGCGAAGGATATCGTCACGGTGGAATTCGTCCGGCAGCGGTTCTGGGTGGATGCGGATGTGGGGACGGTGTTCTGGCACGACCACGCGTTCGGCGCCACGACCTGGCCGCACGGCGGGTTCGGCACGTTCATCGCCGAGCCGGTGGGCTCCACCTACCATGACCCCAAGACCGGGAAGCAGGTCTGGAGCGGTCCGATTGCGGACATCCATACGGTGGAGCCGGTGGGCCATGGCGTCAACAACAGCTTCCGTGAGTTGATGGTGCAGGTCCACGACGCGGTGCCGCACACGGTGAACATCGTGACGGCCGGCAATCCGCCCGGGCAGCCGATTGAAGTGGCGCTCGAAGCGGGCAAGACCGTGTCGTTCATGATGCCCGAGAAGCTCTACATGACGCCGATGCCGTTCCTGAACGGTGGGACGCATACCACCGGAAGCGGATTGAACTTCAGGGCGGGTCCGATCGCCCAGCGGTTGGCGACGAATCCTGATTCGTCACAGATCTTCAACAGCCGGATCCATGGAGACCCCTATACGCCGTTGCTACGTGCGTACGTGGGCGACACGATGGTGTTCCGTCTGCTGCACACGCTCATGAATGAATCCATGGTGTGGACGATTTCTGGCCATACCTTCTGGACGGAGCGGTATGCGGCGGACGCCAACCGGAAGAATTCGATCCACGTCGGCATTGCGGAGCGCTACGACCTGGTAGTGCCGCAGGCCGGTGGATCCCGGTTGCAGGCGGGCGACTACATCCACTTCAACGGTCGGTCCTCGAAGTTTTCGGAAGGCGGGTGGGGCCTCATCCGCGTCTATGACAAGGAGCAGGCCGACTTGAGGCCCTTGCCGGCCGGGTTCTCGGTCAAGTCCGAGATCCCGAAGGCGTTGCCGGTCTGTCCGGCTGATGCGCCGGTGAAGAGTTTCAATGTCGTGGCCATGGACCATCCGACCATGACGTTCAACCCGAAGGCGCCGGAAACCATCGAGGTGGACTTCGAGCGGAAGATCCAGATCACCAATCCTGAGGCGAAGATCTATGCCTTGGAGGAGGAAGCCGCCAAGGTGGCCGGCGGCGCACAACCGATGCCGCTGACCCTGCGGGCCAACGTCGGGGATTGCATCAAGATCCATCTGAAGAACAAGATGAAGGACAGCCGGGCGTCATTCTCCGCCATCGGGCTGGCCTTCGATCCGAAGGATTCGTTGGGCGCGAACGTCGGGAACAACCCCGGCGACCAGACCATTGCGTCCGGAGAAGCCCGCATCTATACGTATTACGCGGATCCGTTCAACGGCGAGACGACCTCGTTGGTGTGGGATTGGGGCAATGTGATGACCAACCCGCGCAATGGGTTGTTCGGCGCGATCGTGATCGGTCCCAAGGGGGCACAGTACCGGGACCCCAAGACCGGCGCGGATATCTCGACCAAGAACAGTTGGGCCGCGGATGTCATCATCGATCGGTCGGTGCCCGGCCATGACATGCGCCCGAACTATCGGGATGTGGCCTTGTTCTTCCAGGATGAGGACAACATCATCGGGACGAGCTTCATGCCCTACGTGCAAAACGTGGCCGGCTTGACGGGCGTGAATTATCGCTCGGAGCCGTACAAATATCGCGAAGAAAAAGGCTGTTCGTTGGGCCGCATGTTCCAGCCTTGTAAGGCGGATGCGCCGGAAGACCCGGCGACGCCGCTCATCGAAGCGCATGCCGGCGACCCGGTCAGGATTCACGTGATCGGAGCCAGCAACGAGCAGAACGGCATGTTCAGCGTCGAGAAGCATGAGTGGCCGATCGAGCCGTTCATGCGCGGCGCAGACCAGATCAGCGTGGTCGAGTACTCCGGCTCGGAAGTGCTCGATGCCTTCTTGCCGTCGGCGGGCGGCATCTACCGTCTGCCCGGTGACTATGTGTACAGCAACCAGCGGCTGCCCTACTCACAATCGGGGCAGTGGGGCTACCTGCGGGTCCTACCGTCCGGTGATCAGCGGCTGCTCCCCCTGGCGGGCAACGCTCCGGGGGTGAGGAAGGCGGATGCCGGAACATCCGGCGCGCAGGCAGTGCCGGTGTCCAGCCACTAAACTGGTTCTGTCGATAGTCGAGTGGGGACCGTGGAAGGGGGGCCGGAATCCGGCCCCCCTTTTTTGTGGGCCATCGCGGGCCGACTGGCGGCGCGAGAGCAATCTTTGATAAACTTAAATGATTATTCGGTTCAGGAGATTGAAGATGCGGCTTGTTGGGGTGGCAGTGTTTGTGACCGTGATGCTGGTCGGGATCTCCACGGCTTGGGCCTATGAGGAGGTTCCGGTCACAGAGGGAGGAACGGTCGCCGGAACGATTCGTCTCGTCGGCGGGAAGCCGGTTCCAAAGGGATTCAACCTGATTACCTTCCCGGATCCGGTCTACTGTGGACGAATTTCGACCGGAACCGGATGGCGCATCCTCCAAGACTTCCATGTGTCTCAGGACGGCAGCCTGAAAGATGTCGTGGTGCTGCTGGCTGATGTCACGAAGGGAAAGCCGTTCACGTTTGCCCCTCCGACGATTGAAGCTCGCGACTGCCGCTTTCTTCCTTTCGTCAGCGTGGTTCGCAATGGGAGCGAGGTCGTCGTCATCAACATGGACCCGGTCATGCACGATATCCAAGCCTATGAGACGTCGCATCTCGGGCCGAGGGTGCTGTTCAATACTCCGCTTCCCATGAATCCGCATCATCAACGCAATGTCGGCGCCGACAGCCACGAGCATCTCGCCGGCCTGCCGATGAAAGAGACGGTCCACATGACGAAGGGACGCCGCATTTTCGTCATGCAGTGCGGGTTTCACGCCTACATGGAAAGCTGGGGTATGTCGGTGGACAATCCCTACTATGCCTTGTCCGGACCCGATGGGTCCTTCTCGCTCAGCGACGTCCCGCCCGGCGACTATACCTTGGTGGCCTGGCACCCTGGGGTGGGCGTGATGATGGAAAAGAAAATCACGGTGGCGCCACAGCAGACCCTGCAGGCGGATTTTGTGTTTGAGTCGCCAAGGGGACGACGGAGCGTCCATGAAATCGAAGACAATCCCCACTTCGGGCTGGGATCGTTGGGCAAAGCGGTGCATATCCGTCCTTCGCTTGAACTGCAAACCCCGTAGAGAAAAGGAGCGCGGCATCTTCATGATCGTCACGCGGTGGGTTCTGCTCGGCCTTCTCCTCTCGGTCTGGGCACCGCCCGGTCTTGCCTATGATGTCGTTGCGGTTCAGCACGGCGGCACGATCGAGGGGACCGTCAGTCTGTCCGGACGGGCGCCGGACCCCAAAGGCTTCAATCTCATCACCTTTCCGGATCCCGCCTATTGCGGTCGCATCTCAAATGGGAAGGGATGGCGATTGCTCTATGACTTCGTGGTGAGTGCGGATGGCGGGCTCAAAGATACGGTGGTGCTGCTTGAGGGGGTGCCGGCGGGCAAACCGTTTGAGCTGTCGGTGCCGTTGATCGAGGCGCGGGACTGCACGTTTAGGCCCTTCATGACGATCGTGCGAAACGGGCATGCGGTTGAAGTGATCAACATGGACCCAGTGATGCACGACATTCAGGGGTATGAAACCTCCGTGGAAGCCGGGACGCGGGTCTTGTTCAATACCCCGCTGGTGATGAATCGTCAGCACCGGCGCGGGGATCTTCATGCGTCCCATAACCACATGCCGGGGAAGTCCTTGGTGGGGCCCATCTCTCTGAACAAGGGCCGGCGGACCTTCTATTTGCAGTGCGGATTCCATGCCTTCATGGAGAGTTGGGCCCTGGCGGTCGACAATCCCTACTACGCCGTGACCGACAAGCGTGGGCATTTCAAGATCGAACACATTCCACCGGGCACTTATCACATGGGGGTCTGGCACCCGCAGTTGGGTCATGGATTCACCAAGACTGTCATGGTGCAGCCGGATGGGACCCTCATCGAGCAGGTGGTTCTCCCGGCGCCGAAGGGCAATCGTACTGCCTACAAAGTCATGGATAATCCTCGATTCGGCCCGGAGTCCTTGGGGTACGCCATCGACATCGTTCCGTTCGTGGAGAAGCAACAGTAGCTCCCCGTCTCGTCTTCTTATCTCACCATCCGGCACAGGACGCTCATCCATGTCATATCCTTCCCGGTCCAACGGGGACAGACCCACAGGTTCCGCCGTCCCGTTCCTCATCGGATTTCTGCTCATCGGAGGCCTGGCTGGAGCCGATGCCTCGGCCGGTTCTCCTTCTTCTGCAGCGATCCGTGAGGCGCAATCCGCGTTCGACAAGCGCCAGTACCCCCAAGCCTTGTCTCTGCTGGAATCGGTGACGAAGGGGGAGGGAGCTCCAGTGGAAGCACGGCGCCTCAAACTTCGGACCTTGCTTCAGCTCGGCAAACCGCGCGACGCCGTGACCGAGTACGAGCGGATCGAGCGAACGCTCGGGGGAGATGATCTGCCGGCGCTGCGCGAGCTGTCGTTGGGCATGATCCTGCCCTTGCTGACCGACATGCGCGAGCAGATGCGGGGAGCGGCCTATACCGCGCTGAAGGAAGCCGAGTCCGAAGACACGTTGCGCTATTTCGAGGATGGGCTGACGGATGGATCCGGGCTGATCCGGGCCTTGGCCGTGGAGGGACTCGGGAAACTCAAGGTCGGCAGGAAATCGCCGCGTCTTCGAAAGGCGGTCAAAGATCAGGCGGCGTTGGTGCGAGCGACCGCACTCAGAGTCTTGGGACGATCGGGGGATCCCGCGGTCATGGACCTTGTGGGCAAATCCGTGAACGACGAGCAGCCCATGGTTCACGTCGCTGCCCTCGGGGCACAGGTCCTGCTCGGTCGTCGGGGTGCGCTCAAACAACTCGAGGCCGGCGTGGAGGCCCTGAATCCGGAAGAAAAGGGCTCGGCCCTACGCTGGTTGGCCGAATTGGAGGGGAAGGACGCGATGCCGTTCCTCACGCGCGCGCTGCGCGACCCACAGCCGTCGGTCCGTGGCGCCGCGGCCAAGGCGCTGGCTGAAGTGAAAGGCGCGGAGAGCGTGGCGCTGCTTCTTTCCCTACTTGATGATCCGGTCGCGCCGGTCAGGGGGGCGGCAGCCACGAGTCTGGGGACATTCGATGGCGGCGACGCCACGGAAGGTCTCAAGAAAATCCTCCGCGACCCCCATCCGATGGTCCGTGCTTCTGGGATCGGGAGCCTCTTGGAGCAGGGGATGCTGACGGACGAACTCACGGCGGCCGTGCAAGGGCTGCTCACCCATGCCGACCCCGGACTGAGGGGAGCCGTCGCGAGGGCGATGGGCAAAGCCCAAGGGGAGGCCGTGCGGCCGGCGGTCGAGACTCTTCAACTACTCGTACACGACGCGTTGCCTCGTCCGCGCATCATGGCAGCGCGCTCCCTGGGGCAAGTTGAAGTCGAACCAGGAGCCGTGCCCGGTCGACTGGCAATGTTGAAGAAGGTTCTCCGAGACCAGGACGAGGCCGTGCGGGCGACCGCCGGAGGGGCGATCCTCCACGTACTGTCTCTTCATCAGCCAACGGCGCCCTTGGCGCCCAGAGGTGGCTCAAGGGCGCGATAGCGCTCACGGTGTTGAGTCTTGACTCCGCTCAAGGTTTGGAGATATACATGTAGTGTAGTGCGTCATATTGTAGACAACCCGCCAAGGTTGATCCGACGGGATCGTTGTCAGCGCCTTGTTCGTTGATGGGCGGCAATGGTTCTGTATCATTCACATCTCTTAGGTACTACGTTTGATTCACCCAGTGTCCTTACAAGGAGGCCTCCATATGAAGAGAGTCGTTGTGTGTGCTCTTGCAGGGTTGGTGGCGATCGCGTTCCTCGCGGCGCCGCTGACATCGTTCGCCGGGGGAACGGTGACCGGGAAGGTGACCTTCGCCGGGAAGGCGGACAAGAAGGAATTCCTCTTTTCGAAGTTTCCCAACCCGAAGTTCTGCCCGAAGAATCCGCGCAAGGATCTGATGGATGGCGACAAGCGGTTCTTGAAGACTATTGATGTCGGCAAGGACGGCGGGCTCAAGGGTGCGGTGGTGGCCATCACGGACGTCGAAGACAAGGCCTTCATGGACGGCTTCAAGGGGGCGGAAGTCGTGGCCGAGTTCTGTGAATTTCTGCCGTTCAGCGGCGTGGTGGTGAACACCAAGAATTTCCACGTGGAAAACCACGATGCCGATCCTGACGATCCCAAGTCCGTGCTCGGTGTGCTGCACAACCCCCACAGCTTTGTTGTGAAGGGCGCGTCCTCAGCCACTGGTTTCAACATCGGGTTGGCCAAGAAGGGCGATAAGTTGGACAAGCCGGTGACCTTCCGCGGCGGGGCGGAGAAACAGGGGGCCTTCTTTCGCCTTCAGTGCGACCAGCACGAGTTTATGCAATCCTTCTTCCTGCCGGTCTCGAATCCCCACTATGCTGTCGTGGGAGATGATGGCTCGTTTTCGATCACGGATGTCCCGGCTGGGAAGCACAAGCTGCTGGCCTGGCATCCGTTCGCCGGGAAGGTTGAGATCGACATCGATGTGGCCGACGGCGGCACGGCCAATGCCAAGTTGGAGGTCAAGAAGTAAGCGCATCCAACGATGCATGCCGCAAGGCTGAAGGGCGGTGGTTCTGAGCAAGGGCCACCGCCCTTTCTTTTACTCGCAGGAAAGCCATGAGACGACGGCCAGGGCGACCGCATCCACTCGGAGCCACCTGGGACGGCGAAGGGGTCAACTTCGCGCTGTTCTCGGAACGTGCGACCGGCGTCGATCTCTGTCTCTTCGAGGGCCCAGGCCTCGCCCGTGAGTCCCACCGCATTCGTCTTGAGGAGCGGACGGATCATGTCTGGCATATCTATCTCTCTGAAGTGCGGCCCGGGCAGTATTACGGGTACCGCGTGCACGGTCCCTATGAACCGGAGGCCGGGCTCCGATTCAATCCTCACAAGCTGCTGCTCGATCCTTATGCCAAAGCGCTGGCGGGGCAAGTCCAATGGTCGGATCGCATGTTCGGCTATCAGATCGGCGATCCTGGCGCCGATCTGACGAAGGATACTCGGGATAACGCTGCCGACGTGCCCAAGTGCCTGGTCGTCGACCAGGCGTTTACGTGGGGAAACGATCGTCTGCTCAAGATTCCCTGGGACCAAACCGTCATCTATGAGCTGCACGTCAAGGGGTTCACCATGCGAAACCCTGACGTGCCGGAGGCGTTGCGGGGAAGTTATGAAGCCCTGGCCTCCCCGGCGGTCATCGATTATCTACAGGCACTCGGGGTCACGGCGGTTGAACTTTTGCCGGTCCATGCTTTTGTGACAGATCGCCACCTGCACGACCGGGGGCTGGTCAACTACTGGGGCTATAACACGATCGGATTCTTTGCGCCCGACAGCCGGTATGCCGTCTCGGCAGATCCCACTCAACTGGTCCGGGAATTCAAGACGATGGTCAAGACGCTCCACAGCGCCGGGGTGGAGGTGATTCTGGATGTGGTCTACAACCACACCGCGGAGGGCAACCACCTGGGCCCGACCCTGTCGTTTCGAGGCATCGATAACCAGGCCTACTACCGGCTGGGAGATGGCCAGCCGCGGTTCTACGAGGACTTTACCGGGTGCGGCAACACGCTCGATGTCCGACATCCGCGGACGCTCCAGCTCATCATGGACAGCCTCCGGTACTGGGTCTGTGAGATGCATATCGACGGATTTCGGTTTGATCTCGCCACCACGCTGGCCCGAGAGGGGGGCGGCGTCGACCGGTTGAGCGCCTTCTTTGACATTATCCAGCAGGATCCCGTCCTCTCGCAGGTGAAGCTGATTGCCGAGCCATGGGATCTGGGGCACGGGGGCTATCAGGTGGGCAACTTTCCACCCGGGTGGGCGGAGTGGAACGGGCGGTATCGGGATACCGTGCGGCGATATTGGCGTGGAGACGGTGGGCAAATCTCGGAGTTCGCTTCACGACTGACCGGTAGCAGCGACCTCTATGAGTCCGGCGGACGATCCCCGTTTGCCAGCGTGAACTTCGTCACGGCCCATGACGGCCTTACCTTGCACGACCTGGTCTCCTATAACGTCAAGCATAACGAAGGGAATCAGGAAGGCAATCGTGACGGGAGCGACGACAATGACAGTTGGAACTGCGGCGTCGAAGGGCCGACGGATGATCCGTCGATTCTGAGCCTCCGTGAGCGGCAGAAACGGAATCTGTTGGCGACAGTCCTGTTCTCACAGGGTGTCTCCATGTTGTGTGCCGGAGACGAGTTCGGACGGACACAAATGGGGAATAACAACGCCTATTGCCAAGACAATGAATTGAGCTGGGTCGATTGGAACGTCACAGACGGGGGACGAGAACTCTGGACCTTCACGCGGACTCTCATCGCGCTTCGCCGGGCCCATCCGGTCATGCGACGGCGACGGTTCTTTCAGGGAAAGAAAGTGCGGGGATCTGAGGTGAAGGACCTCGCCTGGTTCCGACCGGATGGGAAGGAGATGCGGCAGCAGGAATGGGGGGCTGGGTTCATTCGCTGCCTTGGCCTTCGGCTGGCGGGGGATGCTATTGAGGAGTCTGATACCCAGGGCGATCGGGTCGAGGGTGAGACCCTGCTCCTTCTCCTCAATGCTCACCATGAGCGGGTCCCCTTTACCCTGCCGTCCCACCGGTCGTCGGTTCGCTGGGAGCGCGTACTGGATACAGCCGAGCCGGCCACGGACCCAGGGCGGTACATCTATAAGGGCGGGGAGCGGTACGAAATGGAACTCCGTTCCCTCGTCCTGTTCCGACTCCTTCCGGATGCGAGATGATCTCACACTGTTTCTTATGGCGATACTTCATCGAACTATTAGAAATAATTATGTTTTATTCGACATTAACGGTCTGCTCACCTGGCACAAAAGTTGGCGACACTTGACGAGCTTTCCCTCCTGGGATATAGTCTAACTACCTCTCTTGCAGCGTCGTCGAATACACCCACTGACATCGGGAGATTGATTGAAGAAACCAATTGACTGGTCTGTGTGTATATCGAAGGGTGCATCTTAAGAAAAAGCAGTTGATAAGTTCGAGGTTGATATTGGCACGGAGGACCCTGTGTACTTTTTGAGACAGCTTTACGGGCGGTCGCTCTGGATTCTGGCGCTAGGCCTCTCACTGTGTGGATGTACCAGTCTGACCAAGGGACTGGCTGACCTTGATATCGGTCTCAAAGAGCGTGGGATTGCCTCCTGGTATGGTGATGACTTCCATGGCCTTCAGACGGCCAATGGGGAAACCTTCGACATGGAAGCGATGACCGGCGCCCATCGCACCCTCCCGCTGGGCAGTATTGTGAAGGTGACCAATGTGACGAACGGCCGACAGGTCAAGATCAAGATCAACGACCGCGGCCCCTATATCGGTGGCCGAATTCTCGACCTGTCATATGGGGCAGCCCGTCAGCTCGGTATGCTGAATAAAGGAGTGGCGGCCATCCAAATTGAGGTCTTGGGCGCCGACGGGCACTCCTGGCTGCTTGGGCAGGAGAGTGTCTCGCTTGATGACCTCATCCCCGCCACCGGAAGACAGGCGTCGGCCCATAGTCGTGTCGTCGGTACCAAGCCTCGCCCCCATACCCTTGAGCGTCCCGGTCGGGTGCTTCGCGTCTCTCAGCCACCCGCCGCGGACATCCGGCGTGAACGCCGCGCGCGTCGAGATGGCCTATCCGAGGTTCCTGATACCGGGATTATCCCCTGGCCGCTCTAACCCTTCCGGGTCACCATGGTAGCCACACGCACGTTCGCCCTCTGTCAGGTTGTAAATCCCCTCTCCCTTCCTCCCGTCCCTCAGCCCGTCCGGCTGTTGTCGGCCTCAGGGTACCAAAGAGGCGGTGCCCCCGTGTTGACAGGTCCTCCATGAGTTCCCTACACTGGCCGCACTCCGCGATCGGTGCATGACCATGCGGGAACGGTAGACACAAGGAGGCCTGGAACGCTGATGAAGAAGAAGGGCGACAAGGAGAGCGACGAAGTCCGTCTGAAGAAGAAGTTGCACGCGCCGCCATCTGCGAGTGAAGGAACGGGGAGGACGCCGGCATCCCGCCGACTGCGAAAACATCTGAAGCGGGTCCAGCGCAAGCGACGGCGGTTGGCATTGCGCAAGCACCATGCAGCCGGCAAGAAGGGAACGGAAGGCGCGCAAAAGACGGGAGCAGCCGCCCCGTAAGTCGGTCATCTTTCGGAGTTGGGAGTGAGGCCAATGGGCGATGAGATGAGGGAAGATCCCGACCTTGTGGTTCGCATGCGAGTGGAGCAGATTCTCGCGGCCTGAAAGACAACCGCGGCGACCGCGTAGCCCCTCTGCGATCAGGGGCCCAAGACCCCATCCAATTGCTTCTCAATCGTCCGCAATTGCTCTCGGTCCGCCGGTTTCCCTGATTCCAGGTCGTGTTGGAGGACGCGAATGGCCGACAGCAGCGGCTTCAACTTGGCGGCTGTTTCAGTCGATCGTTCGATCCCAAGCGCTTTTTCCAGCGCCTCGCCGGCCTCGGCCAGATCCTTCGCCCCGGTTCCGAAGTCGCGATCAACCACGTGTCCCTTCGCTTGAATCACGAGCCCTTTGGCGTCCAGCACGGATTGACGAAGGCGCAGGGTGCGCTCAAATCCCAAGGTCTTGTCCATGAGGTCACGGGAGAGGCCGCCGATGGTCTGGGTCATCTCGCCGAACGACCGCTTGCCGACGTAATATCCGCCGTAGAAGGTCAGGCCGAGCACGATGACGGTTCCAATAAACTTGAACATAGCGCGTTCTCTCTTTCGATCGGATCGTTGAGGGGACGGAGGGGCCTGCGGCCCGCGCCGTTACTTCTTCGCCGCGGCGACGGCCTTGACGAGGCTGCTGGCCGCGGCAATTCTCACGGCTTGGTCTGAGTCCTCAAGCCCCTTTTTCAGAATCGGGACGACGTCGCGCCCGCCGAGCTTTCCGAGGGCCCGCGCCGCGGCCAAGCGAGGCTGCGGTTGTTGATCTCTGAGCAGTTGGTCAAGCAACTGCGAGGTCTTACGATGACCGGCGGCTCCCAGGGCATGGGCCAAGGCGCTCCGGACGGACGGATCGGGATGCTTGGCGAGATCGGTGGCCACCAGCAAGGCCTCCGCGTCTCCAAGACGGAGCAGGCCTTCGACCCCTCCGATCCGGACAAATTCGACGGGGTCCCTTGTGGCTTGCCACAGATGGGAGCGAAGCTGCGGGAGGCGGAGCCGACCGAGGCTGGTCGCTGCCACGCTTCTGACCCGGGGTTGGTCATCACCCAGTGCGTGAGTCAAGAACGGAACAACGTCCGGACTGCCAAACTCTCCCAGGGCGCCGGCGGCAAAGGCTCTGACCGCCGGGTCAAGGTCATAGACTGATTGGCTGAGACGTTTGAGGGTCGCCGGCCGCTTCAAACGTCCCAAGGCGCCGAGAGCGGCCATTCTGGTGTCGGGATCGGGGAGGGTGGCCAAGCCGAGCAGTTCGTCGAGGACCTCCACCTTTCCGAGCTTGACCATCGCGGCTAAGGCAAAGACCTGTTCCGGGCCCTCCGCGGACCGGGCAATGGGGGCGACAAGCTTGAGCAAGGCTGAATTCTGGGAGTTCCCGATGGCGTTCAGGGTCGCGATGCGGACCGCGAGCGACGTATCTTGGAGTGTACGGCGAATGTTGTTTGCTGTGCCGGCGCCTCCGATACGACTCAGGCCCTCGCCGGCACGGGCACGGACTACCAAGGACGAGTCCAGTAATCCGTCATCCAGCAGGGCCACGACATCAGGGGTTTCGATGTCGGCCAGTCCGGTGTAGGCGGCAATGCGAAGATGTTCAAGGGGATCTCGGGTGAAGCTCGTGATGAGCGCCAAAGCCGCTTCGCGCAGCAGTGGATAGTCATCAGGTGAGCCGGACGTGGTCATCCGCTTGTAGGTGGACAGTGCCGACTCGGGCTTCCCCAGCTTCAGGTAACTCGAGACGCCGGCTTTGAGGGCGCGGGGTGACCATCTAGGCTCCGGCGTCCGGCGCTCCAGCAGCCGCGCGACCTCATCATATCGGTGATGCTTGTAAGCTTCGAGCACCGCGCGGTCTACCGCACGGTCTGAGGAGGAGCGAGAGGCGCCGGCTGCCGCGAGCACGTGATGCGGGAACAATAGGGTGGCCAGGGCAAGGGCGGCCAGGGCGGCTCCTGCACAAACGACCATGGCCGGGAATCTCGCGTATCTGGGATGATCGGTGTGTGGATGCACGCGGATGTGACGAACTGGATGCAAGACAGACGACACGGGCGGGCATCTTAACACCGGACGGCCGCTTGTCAAGGCACGCCGACGAGACGACGCCCACTTATCTGCGCAGCGGGATGAATCCGGAGAGAGTCCTGAGGGCCGATCAGACGGGCGCGATCGTGGTCGCGGCCGGAGCGTAGGCCACATCCACGTATTCCTTCACCATCCGTCGGGCTGAAAACCTGGGGCCATTGGTGCGGATGGCGTCCTTCACAATCTGGATCCATCCGCGGGGAATCCCATCCCGATCTCGAGTGTAGTAGAGGGGGACGACTTCCTGTTCGAGGAGGCGATAGAGCACCTCGGCGTCATGTTCATCCTGGGCCTGGGGGTCTGCCAGATCCGTCGAGGCCGGAATGGCCCAGCCGTTGCCGCCGTCGTAGCCTTCACACCACCATCCATCCAGCACGCTGAGATTCGGCACGCCGTTCAGGGACGCCTTCTGTCCGCTTGTTCCGCTGGCTTCCATCGGGGGGCGGGGATTGTTGAGCCACACGTCGACGCCCTGGACGAGGTACTTCGACACGTGCATGTCGTAGTCTTCCAGGTACGCGATATGTCCGCCTAAGCCATGATCTTTGCAAAACCGGTAGACCTGATGGATGAAATGCCGGCCCGGTTCATCCGCCGGATGGGCTTTCCCTGAAAAGATCAACTGAACGGGCCGATGCCGGTCCTGCAAGAGTTGCTTCAGGCGTGACGGCCAACGGAACAGCAGTGTGGCCCGCTTGTAGGTGGCGAACCGCCGTGCGAAGCAGAGGGTCAACGACTCGGGGGACAACAAGGCCCCGCTGGCCAGGACTTGTGTCGGATCCAAGTGCCCGTTGATCCAACCGAGCCTGGCACGTTCGCGGATGAAGCTCATCAATTTGCGCTTCTGCTGGAGCCGTGCTTCCCACATCTGATGGTCGGGAATGTCGAGCGTGCGTTGCCACACGGCAGAATCATCCGCATGCTGAACCCAGTCCGGCCCCATGTACTTGCAATAGAGCTGGTTCATCTCCGGCGAAATCCAAGTAGGGACGTGGACGCCGTTCGTGATGCTGCGGATCGGGACAAGATCCTCCGGGACTCCGGGCCACACGCTTTTCCACATGGCGCGGGAGACGCGACCGTGTTCCCGGCTGACCCCGTTGATATGGGCGGACAAACGGATGGCCAAGGCGGTCATGTTGAAGCCGGGCTCCGAATGATCGGGGTGTTGCCCGAGCTGGAGGAAGGCCTCTCGTGTCAGGCCCAGATGTTCCCAGTAGCCGCTGAAATAGCGCTCCATGAGATGGTGAGGAAACACATCATGCCCGGCGGGCACCGGGGTGTGTGTGGTGAAGACGGTGCTGTGGCGGACCAGTTCGACAGCCTCGGCGTACGATCGACCTTGCTGGACGAATTCGCGCACCCGTTCGAGTGTCAGGAAGGCCGAGTGGCCTTCATTGGCATGCCAGACGGCCGGATTCAACCCCAGCGCACGGAACACCCGTACGCCCCGACGCCGAGCAGAATTTCCTGGCAAATCCGGACCTCCTGATCCCCGCCATAGAGTCGGGCGGACAATTGACGATCATAGGAGGAGTTCTCCTGGACATCCGTGTCAATCAGGTACAGATGAATGCGGCCTACCCGAACGAGCCAGACTCCAGCGAAGACCGTCCGGCCTCCCATTTCGACCTTGATCTGGCAAGGAGATCCGGATGGGGCCAGGGCCTGATGGATCGGCGATTCATGGCGGTCGAGTACTTCGTACTCGGCCTGTTGCCATCCTTCCGGATTGATGCGTTGGTGGAAATACCCCTGGGGATACATGAATCCAATGCCGCAGAGGGGAATGCCGAGGTCGCTGGCCTCTTTCAGGTGGTCGCCGGCCAGGATGCCTAGGCCTCCGCTGTAGATCGGGATGGAATTGTGGAGACCGAATTCCGCCGAGAAATAGGCGACCGGATTGGTGGCGACCGCCGGATGCTGGGTGGCCAACCAGGTATTCTTCTCCCCCATATAGTCGTCGAAGGCCTTCAACACGGCTGAGTAGTGTCTGACAAATGTGGAATCGTCCGCCAGGCTGATCAGGCGGTGGAGCTTGACCTCATGGAGCAGCCGCACGGGGTTGTGATGGTTGGCCTGCCAGAGAGTCGGGTCGATGGTCTCGAAGAGACGCCGCGCATCAGGAGTCCAACTCCACCAGAGATTATTGGCGAGCTCCTGCAGTCGCGCGAATCCTTTGGGAATTGACTCCGCACCAAGCGTCTCCTTCCGACGGTCCTTCACGCGCCCTCCATCCACTGGTTGAATGAGTTCTAGACGGTTATCGGTCGAATTGTCACCGGCTTGAGTCAGACGTGCCTGCCACAGGGGAGTTCCCTGACCGGCCGGGTCTGTGCTCGCCCAGGCGGTCCACGGACTTCTTCAACTTCATGGCCGGTTCAAGCACGCTGGGTGTGATCAGTGCGGCCGATCGGCCTGCGACGGTGACCACAAGAGAGGCGAGCTCTTTCTGTGTCTGCGAGTCTGGATCGTGGGCTGTTCCCATGGTGTCCCCTCTACTTCTGGGCATTATAGCCAACTCACGAGGGTGGCAACAATGGCCGGTCCGTTTCCGGAAAAGAAGGTGCGACGCTCTGCGTTGCGTCGTTGAGATCGGTGTGTTATACAGCGACACGTCGTGGTGCAACAGGATCCCATGGACCGAGGCACGAAAACCTACATCCTGAAACGCGGCTCGGACGCACTCCGTCCGGCCAGGCCCTCGCTGGAGTATGAGCAGGCGCTCAATCCCCAACAATGGGCGGTGGTCTCGGCGGAGGCCGGCCCGGCTCTCGTCGTTGCCGGAGCCGGCAGCGGGAAGACCCGGACCTTGATCTACCGGCTCGCGTACTGGCTGGAACAGGGCGCTGACCCCTCGTCCGTTCTGCTGCTGACCTTTACGCGCAAGGCCGCCCAGGAGATGCTTGAGCGGGCGGGTCTGCTCATCGGTTCACAGGCGGAGCAGGTGGTGGGCGGCACCTTTCATTCGATTGCCAATCTCTTGCTGCGCCGCTACGGGCGGATCATAGGCATCGATCCCGGATTCACGATCCTTGATCGAACCGACAGTGAAGACCTCATCAACCTGATCCGGAATCAACTGGGCTTGAGCGACAAAGCCACACGATTCCCCCGCAAGGGCACGATCGCGGAGATGTTCAGCAAGACCGACAACACCATGCAGCCGCTGGAAGAGGTCGTGCTGAGGGAGTTCGCTCATTTCGCTGGTCACCTGGACGACTTGGCGCGGTTGCGCAAGGGGTATGAGGCGGCGAAACGAGAGCGTCACCTCCTCGACTATGATGACCTGCTGGTGAAGTTGCGGGATCTCCTGAGTGGGGAGGAATCCGTTCGTCTGACGGTGGCACAGCGGTTTCGTTCCGTCCTCGTGGATGAATACCAGGACACCAACCGTCTGCAGGCCGATCTGATACGAAAGCTGGCCGTGACCCACAACAACGTGATGGCGGTGGGGGACGACTCCCAATCGATCTATGCGTTCCGGGGCGCGACCTTCCGCAACATCATGGATTTCCCCTCGCTCTTCCCCGGGACGACCATCTATCGACTGGAGGAGAACTATCGCAGCACGCAGCCGATCTTGAACCTGGCGAACGAAGTCATCCAAGGTGCAGCGGAGAAATACACCAAGCGATTGTTCACGAGGAAGATCGATGGGCCGATGCCCGCCCTGGTTCAAGCCGGCGGCGAGAACGCTCAGTCTCGGTTTATCGCGCAACGGATATTGGAACTCCGTGAAGAAGGCGTGCCGCTGGGCGAGATCGTGGTGCTGGTTCGGTCCAGCTACCACTCGTTCGATCTCGAGCTGGAGCTGTCGCGCCGGGACCTTCCCTTCGTGAACCAGAATCTTCGCTGACAATTCCTTGCCGATGCCCGGCAGCTCCTCCAATCGCCGTTGGTCAGCCAGATCCCCGACATCCTCGACCAATTGAGGCAGGAGTTCTGCGGCTTTCCGATAGGCTCGAACCCGATGGGGGTTGGCCTGACGGGCAGCCAGCGTGTCTGCCATATTTCGGAAGATGGTGGCTAAGGTCTGGTTCTTTTGAAAGGACATTGAGTCGGCCTGCTCGAATGGGTTAGCCCGAGTGGCCTACCTATAATAAAGAGAGTTGAGGGTCGGTCGCTAGGGGTCGGGGCGAGTCGGTTGACAGACCGAGAGATCGTCTCATAGGATGACCGATATGTCAGTCGTCTGATCGGAGAAGGACGGGTGCGGATTCAGGTCAATGGCGAGGCGCGTGCCGCCGTGGCTGACGCCTCAGTGGCGGATCTTCTTCGGGATCTGGACATTCGAGGCGAGCGCGTCGCGGTCGAACTCAATCTCGAGATTCTTGATCGGAAGGAGTTTGAGACGCGGAAGCTGCGGGAGGGCGACCGTGTAGAAATCTTGAGTTTCATAGGCGGGGGTGCGTAACAATTGTGTCATTGACGATTGAATCATTGGTTCATTGGGCTCGGCCCATGCAATGAACATATCGGCAATGATTCAAATGATTCAATGGAGAAATCCTATGAGGACACCATGCCGGACGATCGACTGATTATCGCGGGACGTGCATTCACATCACGCCTCTGGGTGGGGACGGGAAAATATAAGGACTTTGCCGAGACGAAGAAAGCCGTCGAAGCGTCGGGGGCCGACGTGGTCACCGTCGCCGTGCGCCGGGTGAACATCACGGACCGGTCGAAAGAAAATCTCCTCGACTACATCGATCCCAAGAAGTATACGATCCTTCCGAACACCGCCGGCTGTTATTCCGTCGAGGATGCGCTTCGGTACGCCAGGCTGGCTCGGGCGGCCGGCATTTCTGATCTCGTGAAACTGGAAGTCCTTGGAGACGAGAAGACGTTATTCCCCGATACGGCGGGCCTGATCGAGGCCGCGAGAATTCTCGTGAAGGAAGGCTTCGTCGTCTTGCCCTATACGAATGACGATCCGATCGTCGCCAAAAAACTGGTCGATGTCGGCTGTCCCGCGGTGATGCCCCTGGCGGCCCCGATTGGCTCGGGGCTGGGGATCAGGAATCCTTACAATCTCAAGATCATCATGGAGACGGTGAAGGTCCCCATGATCGTGGATGCGGGTGTCGGCACGGCCTCCGATGCCGCCCTGGCCATGGAGTACGGGGCGGACGCCGTCCTCATGAATACGGCCATTGCCGGCGCGAGGGATCCCATCATGATGGCGGAAGCCATGAAGTACGCCGTAGATGCCGGGCGGCTGGCCTATCGGGCCGGTCGGATTCCGCGGAAGCTTTACGCCACGGCGAGCAGTCCGATCGAGGGAATGCTTTAGGAGAGGCTGAGGTTCAGGCTGAGGCGTAGGGGGGAGAAAACATATTCCCCAAAAAGCTTTCTTGCTCCGTGGGCTGCCCTTAGCCGCAACCTTAACCTTAACCTTAACCTTAGCCTATCCGGCAATTCCTGATGCCTGCCGTCGATTTTTCCCTCTACCTCGTCACCGACCGCCATCAGACTGCCGGGCGTCCGCTCCTGACCGTCGTTGAGCAGGCTTTGGCGGCCGGTGTTCGGGCGGTCCAACTGCGGGAGCGAGATCTGGGAACCCGCCCGCTCCTCGCCCTTGCCCGTGACATGCGTGAGTTGACCGCCCGGTTTGGGGCGGCCCTCCTCATGAATGATCGTGTCGATCTTGCGCTGGCCGTCGGGGCCGACGGCGTCCACTTGCGGGCCACGAGCCTGCCTGTGCAGGTCGTGAGACGGCTGGTGGGTCCCGAGCGTCTCATCGGACTGTCGACGCATTCCGTGTCGGACGTGGAGCGGGCCGAAACGGACGGCGCGGACTTTGTCCTGCTCGGTCCGGTGTATGAGACGCCGTCGAAACGAGCGTATGGGCCGCCGATCGGACCGGCTCCGATCGAAGCTGTGACGGCGCGATGTCGCATTCCGGTGTTGGGAATCGGCGGCGTGTCGGCAGAACGGATGGCGGAACTTCGCCTGGTCGGCGCCTCAGGGGCGGCCGTGATCTCCGCCATTCTCTCCGCGCCTCGGGTCGCCGATGCGACGTCGGAGCTTCTTGCAGCGTGGCGCCGCCCTGCGTAGTCGGCGGAGGCCGACCGACAGGCCTCCATGCGTGGTGACGAGTTGTTTCAAAAACGCACAGCCGCGCGCGGGTGTCAACCCCGCTTCAGTAAGGGTGTCATAATGTCTTGTGAGTGTTGACCCTCTGTAGGGTGGGTGATAGAATCCGAACACGCCTTGATAATCACGTTGCAGACACGTCTAGAGCGGCATCCAGAGCGTCCGATGGCCGAGAGCAAGCGCAGTCAGAGTCGGTTGAGGGCCTTGCGCGAATCAGTAAAAAAGATTACTGAACGACTTTCGGATGGTAATATGGATGGTATGAAAAAGCCGGACGAGCCGTCGCGCGAGGTTGAGAAGCTTCGCATTCAGATCCAATCGATGGAGGAGGAAGTCCGCCGCCTCCAGCAGTCCCGCTATCAGCTCGATCATGCGAACAAGCAGAACGAGAAGCTGGCCATCACCCTGCAGGAGGCCAAGGCTCAGATTCAGGCCCTGCGGGACGAAGTGGATAAGCTCACGGCGCCCCCCTCCAGCTACGGCATCTTCTCCAGCGTGAATGACGACGGGACCGCGAACGTCTATGTGTCGGGTCGGAAGATGAAGGTGAACCTGCATCCGGCGATCGAGCCCAAGGCGTTGCGGAAAGGGCAGGAAGTCGTCCTGAACGAAGCCTTCAATATTATTGAAATCAAGGGCTTCGACGCGCAGGGAGAGGTCGTCAAGCTGCGGGATCTGCTGGACGACAAGCGCGCGCTGGTCACGCTGCACTATGATGAAGAGAAAGTTGCGGAGCTGGGCGAGCCGTTGCTCGGCGAACGCCTGAGCGTCGGCGATCACCTCTTATATGATCCGCGTTCCGGCTACGTCGTTGAAAAGCTGCCGAAGTCCGAGGCCGAAGAGCTGGTATTGGAGGAAGTGCCTGATGTGGACTATGAGCACATCGGGGGCTTGGGCAAGGAGATCGAACAGGTTCGCGACGCGGTCGAGCTCCCGTTTCTCCATCCTCATCTCTTCGCGGAATACAAATTGAGCCCGCCCAAGGGCGTGTTGCTGTATGGCCCTCCGGGGTGCGGCAAGACCCTGATTGCCAAGGCCGTCGCCAATTCCATCGCCAAAAAACTCGGCCACTTGACCGGCAAGCAGATGCGCAGCTTCTTCCTCCATGTGAAGGGCCCTGAACTCCTGAACAAGTATGTGGGGGAGTCCGAGCGGCAGGTGCGCGAGGTGTTCAAAAAGGCGAAAGAGCGGGCGGCCGACGGACATCCGGTCATCGTCTTCTTCGACGAAATGGATGCGCTCTTCCGGACGAGAGGCAGCGGGATCTCCTCCGACATCGAATCGACGATCGTGCCGCAGTTCCTCTCCGAGATCGACGGCGTCGAGCGGCTTCGGAACGTCATCGTCATTGGGGCGAGCAACCGGCAGGATCTGATCGATCCCGCGGTGCTGCGGGCCGGCCGCTTGGACGTCAAGATCAAGATTTCGCGTCCGGATGCTCATGCCGCCAAGGAGATTTTCTCCAAGTACATCACCCAGGAATTGCCCTTTGCGCAGACGGAGCTCGACCGCCACTCCGGAGACGCCGGTACGCTCGCCGAACGTCTCATCGGGGGGACGGTCGATGCCATGTACGCGCACTCGGAGGAGAATAAGTTCCTCGAGGTGACCTACGCCAACGGCGACAAGGAAACGCTCTACTTCAAGGATTTTGCGAGCGGGGCCCTGATCGAGGGGATCGTGGCGCGGGCGAAAAAGTACGCCATCAAGCGAGAGCTGGCCACGCACGAGCGAGGCATCAAGGGGGAGGACCTTCTGCGCGCCATCCGGGAGGAGTTCAAGGAGCACGAAGATCTGCCCAATACGACCAATCCGGACGATTGGGCCAAGATCTCCGGCAAGAAGGGCGAAAAGATCGTCCACATCAGGACCATTTCGGCCAGCTCGTCGGAGTCCAGGCAGATTGAAACGGTCCCCACCGGCCACTACTTCTAGCCACATCGTGAGTCACTAGAATCCAGAGCGCACCGTGCAACGTCTGTTGGGAACAGAAACCGAGTTCGGCATCATCGCGCGGGATCCCGGCGCGACCGATCCGGTCGCCAACTCGATTCAATGTATCGGCTATTACCCGGCCTTGCCCGCTCCCCACGCGATGTGGGACTACGAGAACGAGAATCCGCTGCTCGATGTGCGTGGATTTGAGGTCGAGGGCGAACGGGAACGGCCCGGTCCAGACTACAACCGCATGCTCAACAAGCTGCTGGCCAACGGGGGCCGTCTGTACGTCGACGGGGCCCATCCGGAGTATGCGACTCCGGAGTGCACCAATCCGCGGGAAGTGGTCGCCTATGAGCGGGCCGGGGAGCGTATCGCGGCGGAATGCCTGCGGGCCATGACGCGGGTTCAGGGGAATGAACGGTTTCTCCTCTATAAGAACAATTCGGACGGGAAGGGAAACAGCTACGGCTACCATGAGAATTACATGGTGGCCCGGTCCCTTCCCTTCGAGCGGCTCGTGCGCGTGCTCATGCCGTTCTTCGTCACCCGCCTGATCTACGCGGGGGCGGGCAAAGTCGGCGCGGAGAATCAGACCCAGGCGACGCCGTTTCAGATCTCCCAGCGGGCCGACTTTTTTGAGTGCCTGGTCGACCTGAATACGATGGTGAAGCGGCCCATCGTGAATACCCGCGACGAACCGCACACGGACGCGTCCAAGTACCGGCGACTGCACGTCATCGTCGGCGACGCCAACATGGCGGAGCTGTCCACGTATCTGAAGGTCGGCACCTTGGCCATCGTGCTCGAGATGCTGGAAGCCGGCGTCGAATTTCCGTCGCTCGACCTCGACGATCCCGTCCGCGCCATCAAGGAGGTGTCGCGGGATGTGGAGATGAAGGGCTCGATCAAGTCGGCGGATGGGCGGCCCATCACGGCCGTCGAGATCCAGCGGGCCTATCTGAAGACCGCCATGGACTTCTATGCCTGCCAGAACGTGAGCCTGATCACGAAAGACGTGCTGGTGCGGTGGGAGGACGCGCTGG
>SWDL01000399.1:48695-75017 GCA_005116795.1 Nitrospira sp.
AGCCCCCGCTCACGCCACGGCGACTGGCCAAGAGGCCGGCGTTTCGCAAGGTCAGGAGAATGTGTTCGAGAAACTCGATCGGCACATGCTGTCGGCGGGCGATCTGGTGCCGCTGGAGGGGGGCCTTCCCGTAGTGTCCGGTCAGTTCGATCAGAGCCCGAAGCCCGTACTCGCTGCGCTTGGAAAACTTCATGACGTCTATTGCCGAGTGAGTCACTAAAGTTTAGCGAGATTAGCGCAGCAGGCCCGTGAGCGTCAAGATCCAACCGGTCACAACCGATACAGTCTCATTGTGTAACTCGACGTGGCGACATGAGCCAAGATCATTGAAAAATAAGGGGATTGGATCGGTTTCTTTTCTTGACTCATCCGAGGGTTTCTTGGTAGTTTCACAAGTGCGTTCGATCCTCGCAGGCATCGATCAGGCGGCCATGCCGCGCGGAGATCAGTAGGACCCCTGTGACCCTCCAGCAGCTTATTCTCTCGCTCACTCGTTTCTGGGCCGATCAGGGTTGTGTCATTCATCAACCATACGATCTCCAGATGGGAGCCGGCACGTTTCACCCGGCGACCTTCTTGCGCGCATTGGGACCGGAACCCTGGCGTGCCGCCTATCCTCAAGCCTGCCGGCGGCCGACGGACGGGCGCTACGGCGAAAATCCCAATCGCATGCAGCACTACTACCAGTTCCAGGTGGTGCTGAAGCCGTCCCCAGACAACATCCAGTCGCTCTACCTGGAGAGCCTGGCGACGCTCGGCATCAATCCGAAACAGCACGACATTCGCTTCATGCAGGACGACTGGGAGTCTCCCACCCTGGGCGCCTGGGGTCTCGGCTGGGAAGTCCGGCTCGACGGGATGGAAATCACCCAGTTCACCTATTTTCAGGAGATCGGCGGAATTGAACTGGAACCGGTCACGGTCGAGATCACCTACGGGACGGAGCGGATCGCCATGTATCTCCAGCAAGTGGACAACGTCTTCGATCTGCTGTGGACGGAGGGCGTGACCTACGGGGACATCCATCATGCCACGGAAGTGCAATTCTCACGGTACAACTTCGAAGAGGCGGATGTGGCGCTGCTCCGCGCCACGTTTCAAGCCTACGAGGCCGAGTGCGGGCGTCTGCTCGACAAGGGACTGACCCTGCCGGCCTATGACTTCTGCATTCAGACGTCCCATTGCTTCAATGTGATGGATGCCCGGGGCGTGATCAGCGTGGCGGAGCGGACCGGGACGATCGCGCGCGTCCGGGCCCTGGCGCGCCGCTGCGCAGAGTCCTAGGTGCGGGACCGCGAAGCGCTGGGACATCCGATGTTGAATCGGAAGGCCCGACCACAGAAGGGCCGATCCGTTCTGTCCGGTCGACGATAGGCATTCTCGCAAGGACCAATTCGATATGCCGCCCAAGGGGCTCCGGACACAACGCAAGACGAGAGCCGTTCACAGCGAGAAGGCGGAGCTGTTGCTGGAGATCGGGACGGAGGAGTTGCCCTATCAGTTCATCAGCCCGGCTCTGCGCGCGCTGGCCGAATCGGCCGAGCGTGAACTGAAAGATCGCCGGTTGGCCTTCGAGAAGGTGCACACGTTCGGGACACCGAGACGCCTGACGCTGGCGGTGGAGGGGGTGGCTGCTCAACAGACGTCGGCCGTGAAAGAAGCGATGGGGCCTTCGAAGGCGGTGGCGTTCGATGCCACGGGGCAGTCCACGAAGGCCGCTCTGGGCTTTGCCGCCTCCCATGGCCTGGCCGTGGGGCAGTTAGAGAGTCGTCACACCCCGAAAGGGGAGTACGTCTTTGCCGTGAAGCGGGATCCCGGACGGCCGGCATCGGTCGTCCTTCAAGAAATGCTCCCCGGTCTGATCGTCGGCCTCAGCTTCCCCAAAGCCATGAAATGGAATGCCACCGGGCTTCGCTTTGCGCGTCCGATCCGATGGATCGTCGCCCTCTACGGCGGGCGAGTGGTGCCTTGTGAGGTGGGCGGCGTGAAGGCCGGCGCCAGGACCTGGGGGCACCGGTTCATGGGAACCGCCGCCGGGAAGGGACAACAAGGCCTGGTGGTGACCGGCCTGTCCCAGTATCTCGATGTGCTGCGACGACAGGGCGTGGTGCCGCTCCAGGAAACTCGCCGCACGATGATCCTGGAGCAGATCGAGACCCTGGCCAAGTCGGTCCGTGGGACCGTGCATCGGGATGAAGACCTCTTGGAACAGGCGGTGAATGCCGTCGAGTATCCGCATCCGGTCCTCGGCTCGTTTGATGAGGCGTACCTGGCCCTTCCGCAAGACATTCTGGTCACCGCGATGAAAGAGCATCAGGGGTACTTCTCGCTGGTGGGGCCGAACGGTCGCCTGCTGCCGCAGTTCATTGCCATCACGAATATGAAGGCGCCCAATATGACCGTGATCCGCCGGGGGAATGAGCGCGTACTGGCGGCCCGTTTGTCGGATGCGAAATTTTACTTCGACGAGGACGGCAAGATGCCGCTCGCCGACCGTGCCGAGAAACTCAACGGGGTGACCTTTCATCACAAGCTGGGGACGCTGCTCCAGAAAACCCGCCGTCTGGAAGCGCTGGCCGGTCGGCTGGTGATGGCCCTCAACAAGCCCGAACTGGCGGAGACAGCCCGGCGCGCGGCGCGGCTCTCCAAGGCGGATCTGCTCACGGGCGTCGTCGGCGAGTTTCCCGCGCTGCAGGGGGTCATGGGCGGGGAGTATGCCCGGCTTCAAGGGGAATCGTCGGACGTCTGTCGGGCGTTGGCGGAACACTACCTCCCGAAATCGATGGAGGACGCCTTGCCCACCACCCTACTCGGCATGGTGGTGGGGCTGGCCGATCGACTGGATTCCATCGCCGCATTTTTTTCCGTCGGAATGGCTCCCTCCGGCTCGGAAGATCCCTTCGCGCTCCGGCGCCATGCGGGCGGCCTGGTGCGAATGGTGCTCGAAGGGAAGCTGCGTCTGGACGTGGGGGCGCTCATCGGCGAGGCCGAGCAATTGGTCGCGCGCGAGGGATTCAAGGCGACCACGGGGACACCCGAGGAACGGCGGCGGCGGATTTTCGATTTTCTGTTGGAACGCCTCCGCTTCTACGGTCGGACGCAGCAGGGCCTTCGGAATGACGTGATGGAGGCCGTGGCCAAGTCCGTCCGCAGTGAGACCTGTGACCTGCTCGATCTGTTCTCGCGCATGCAAGCCATTCAGGCGATCACGGGGCGCCCCGAGTTTGATCCGCTCATGGTCGGGTTCAAGCGCGCCCATCGGCTCGTCGAAAAAGAAACGTGGAACAGGGTTCCCGTCGACGCCTCGCGGTTTCAGCATCCCTCTGAGGGGGGGCTTCAGCAGGCGCTCGGGGCAGCGGCCCACGCGGTGCCGGCCGCCGTGAGCAAGGGCCGGTATCAGGAGGCGTTGGAATCGCTGGTCCGGATGAAAGGGGCCATCGACGAGTTCTTCGCCGGCGTCATGGTCAATGCCGAGGACCCGCACGTCAGGGCCAACCGGTTGTCGCTCCTGGCCGACGTCGATCGGCTGTTTTTGTCGCTCGCGGATTTTTCGCAGATCGTTGTGGCCGGCGCGTGATGACGGGAGCCGGAGCCCATGAGCGAGCGTCCCGGCCTCTCACCGGAACGGAGCGAGATGGAGGAGGGAAATCTCGCGCGACTCCGACGCTACCAACTGGGCGTGACGCTGGCGTTGATCCTGCTGGGCAACGGGATTCTGGCGCTGACCGTGTGGGGCACGGGGGTCGATCTGGATCGGCTCGTTCGGTTTCCGGACGTGTTCAATCCAGTCAGCGATATCTGCCTGCGGTTCGGGTGGCACGATGTGTCGGGATCATCGGAGCCGGTTCGGCTCTGCAACGAGTGGATTCAGTTGGCGGATTCCAGCGGCGAAACGCACAAGCTGCAGAAGGATACCCACGTCGTGCAGGGCGCCGACGGCACACTGTACTTCGATCATGGCACCCGCATGGGATGGCCGGCATTCGGACTCTTCACGTGGGTGGTGACGGTGATCGGGGCCGGCCTGGCGTTGAAGCGGTGGCTCATGGCGCGCTACCGCGTCCGGCTCGGGTCGGCAGGGAAGGCATCCTAGCGATCGCATCATATTCGGTCGGGGCGTGACGGAGGACAGGCGTGGCCAAGACACCATACGTCTTTTTCTTCGGGGACGGTAAAGCCGAAGGGAAAGGTGACATGAAGCATCTGCTGGGCGGCAAGGGAGCGGGCTTGGCGGAGATGACGAACCTCGGCATTTCGGTCCCCGCAGGTTTTACCATCTCCACGGACGCTTGCGCGGCCTACTACGGCAATAAGAAGACATTCCCGCCGGGCATGTGGGAGCAATCGTTGGCCGCGCTCAAGCGCGTCGAGCGGTCGATGGGCGCCCGATTCGGAGATCCGGCGGCGCCGCTTCTGGTATCGGTGCGCTCCGGCGCGCGGGCCTCCATGCCGGGCATGATGGATACGGTCCTGAACGTCGGTCTCAACGAGAGGACCGTCGAGGGGCTGGCGGTGAAGACGCGAAACGAGCGCTTCGCGCAGGACAGCTATCGCCGGTTCATCACCATGTTCGGCTCGATCGTCATGGGTATGTCGCGCGAGCACTTTGAAGACATCCTAGCCCGCAAGAAGACGGAGCTGCGCGTCAAGCTCGACACGGATCTGGATGCCAAAGCCTTGAAGGAACTGGTGGTCAGGTTCAAGGCTCTGGTGAAGGAGGAGACCCGGCGGGACTTCCCCGAGGATCCACTGGAGCAGCTTCGGATGGCCATCAACGCGGTCTTCTCCTCCTGGTACGGCGCGCGAGCGGTCACCTATCGGCGGCTCTACCATATCCCGGATAGTTGGGGGACGGCGGTGAACGTCGTGGCGATGGTGTTCGGCAACATGGGGGAGTCCAGCGGAACGGGGGTGGCCTTTACGCGATCCCCGGTTTCGGGCGATCCCACGTTCTTCGGTGAGTGCCTGATGAATGCGCAGGGCGAGGATGTCGTCGCCGGCATTCGTACGCCCTTGCCGGTGGGTGAGCTGGCCAAGACCGTGCCGGCTGCCTACAAAGAGTTGATGACGACCTACCGCAAGCTGGAGATGCACTACCGGGACATGCTCGACCTGGAGTTTACGATCCAGGAGGGCACACTGTACATGCTCCAAACCCGCGTCGGGAAGCGCACGGGCATCTCCGCCGTCCGCATCGCCGTGGACATGGTGCAAGAAAGGCTGATCACCAAGGCCGAGGCCGTCCAACGGGTCGGCCCGGAACAGTTGGCCCAGTATCTCTATCCGATTTTTGACGGAGGAGAAGAGGCCAAGCACAAGGTCTTGGGCAAGGGGCTGCCGGCGGGGCCGGGGGCCGCGGCGGGGAAGATCGCGTTGACTCCGGATAAAGCGGTCGAGATGAAAGCTCGGGGTGAGCGAGTCGTGCTGGTCAGGCAGGAAACGAGTCCGGACGACATTCATGGCATGAACGCCGCGCTCGGGTTTCTGACGGCACGAGGCGGCATGACCAGCCATGCGGCCGTGGTGGCGCGGCAGATGGGAAAAGTGTGCGTGGCCGGCTGCGAGGCCGTGGAGGTCGAAGACGGGAGTCGGGTCAAGATCGGGTCGGTCGTGCTCAAGGAGGGCGACTTTCTCTCGATCAACGGGTTCACGGGCCAGGTCTATCAGGGCGACGTCCCGGTCGTGGAATCGGATGTCATCCAGGTCATCCAGGGGAAGATGGACGCCCGCAAGTCGGAAAAGTATCAGCGCTTTGCCCTGCTGCTCAGTTGGGCGGACGAGTTCCGGACCCTGAAAGTCCGAGCGAATGCCGACGTGCCCGATCAGGCCATGGTGGCGCGAGGGTTCGGCGCGGAAGGGATCGGACTCTGTCGTACGGAGCACATGTTCTTTGCCGAGGATCGCATCACGGTGATGCAGCGGATGATTCTGGCGAGGACCAAACAGGACCGGGAAAAAGAACTGGCCAAGTTGTTGCCGCTGCAAAAGCAAGACTTCATCGGACTGTATCGTGAGATGAAGGGCTATCCGGTCACAATCCGCTTGCTAGATCCGCCGCTGCATGAATTTCTCCCGAAGCGGGAAGAATTGATGGTCGAGATCGCGAAGCTCGAGCTGACCCATGGCGACGCGGCCACCGTGGACGAGAAGCGGCGCTTGTTGGCTCGCGTCGAAGAACTCCACGAGTTCAATCCGATGCTGGGGCTCCGCGGCTGCCGGCTGGGGATCCTGATGCCGGAGATCACCAGGATGCAGGCGCGAGCCATCATCGAGGCGGCCTGTGAATTGGCGAAAGAGGGCAAGAAGATCGTGCCGGAGATCATGATTCCCCTGGTCGGCATGGTGTCGGAAATGAAGGCGCAGAAAGACATCATCCGCGAAGTCGCCGACGAGACCATGAAGCAGTGCGGCGCGAAGCTGACCTATCTCGTGGGGACCATGATCGAGTTGCCGCGCGCGGCGGTGACCGCCGGCCGGATTGCGGAGGAAGCCGAATTCTTCTCGTTCGGCACCAACGACCTGACTCAGACGACATTCGGGTTTTCGCGCGACGATGCCGCCAAGTTCGTGTCCTTCTACATGGGCCGGCAGGACACCTGCCCGAACTGTCAAAGCGCCGATGTGGACTGGAAGGACATGAAGTGCCGAGCCTGCGGGGCGGTGGCGGCGAAGAAGCCGGACAATATTCTCGATGCGGATCCCTTCGCCGTGTTGGATCGGGAAGGTGTCGGAGCGCTCATGCGGCTGGCGATTGCGGAAGGCCGCAAGACCCGGCCCGGCATCAAGCTTGGGATCTGCGGCGAACACGGCGGCGAGCCGAGCTCGGTGGAGTTCTGCCACCAGATCGGTCTGGACTATGTGAGCTGCTCACCCTACCGTGTGGCGATTGCGCGGCTGGCCGCCGCCCAGGCCGCCTTGGCAGCCGGAGCGTCCGCCGCAACGCGCAAGCCCACGTCAAGCTCCAGGCGGAAGGGAAAGACCACACGGGCGAAGGGCAGATCTCGACGGTAATCGTGTCTCGTTCGCGCACGAGACGATCGGGCAGTCTCTCTTCTGATCGAGATTCCCATTTCATGCGCCTTGCCCTTCGCCTGGCGGCGAAGGGCCGGGGCCGGACCAGCCCCAATCCTCTGGTCGGCGCGGTGGTCGTCTCCGGTGGTCGCATGGTGGGCCAAGGGTATCACCGCCGAGTCGGCGGGCCCCACGCAGAAATCCACGCCCTCCACGATGCCGGGCGTCGCGCGGCCGGCGCCACCTTGTACCTGACCCTCGAGCCCTGTGTACACCGCAAGAAGCGCACGCCTCCCTGTGTCCCGACCGTCATCCAGTCTGCGGTCAGGCGCGTCGTCATCGCCATGCCTGACCCGAATCCCTTGGTGAACGGAAAGGGAATTCGCGCGCTTCGCCGGGCCGGTGTTCGAGTTGAGGTGGGGCGTCTTCAAGCCGAGGCCGAGCGCCTGAACGAAGCCTATTCCCATCGTGTACGAACCGGCCGTCCCTTCGTCACGCTGAAGGCGGCCATGACGCTGGACGGCAAGATTGCGGCGGCCGGTGGGGAATCCCAGTGGATTACCGGCAAGGCGGCCCGACGGGACGCCCACCGGTTACGCGCCGGCAGCGATGCCATTCTGGTCGGGATCGGGACCGCCTTGGCGGACGATCCCCGGTTGACGGTCCGGCTGACCGGGCGAAGGGCTCGGTCCGAACGGCGGCCCCAGCCGCTCCGGGTGGTGCTGGACAGTCGTTTGCGCTTCCCGCTCAGCGCAAGAATGGTGAAGGCGCGGGCAGGGGGACCGGTCGTGGTGATGACGACGGCCACGGCCTCCAAAAGTCGGGGCGCCGCTCTGGAACAGAAGGGCGTCCAGGTCGTACGGGTGCCAGGCGCGGTCTCACGTGTGTCCCTGCGGTATGCCGTCCGGGCTCTGGCATCGCTCGGCATCAGTCGTCTGCTGGTCGAGGGCGGCGGAGAAGTCAATGCCGCCTTCTTGAAGGCCGGTCTGGTGGATCGCGTGGTGCTGTATGTCGCTCCGAAGCTGCTCGGTGGAGGCGATGCGGTGGGCGTGATCGGCGGCGCCTCTCGTCGCCTCGCCAAGGCCCTGTTGCTGGCCCCGCCCAACGTGACTCGTCTCGGCAACGATCTGCGTCTCGAAGCCAGAATCCACAGCCCCTCGAAGGTGAAGCCGAAAATGTAAACGATGAGGCGTAGGATGTCGGGGGGAAAGGAAGGTCGCGGTTCCGACGACAATCCAACGGGATGAGGTCCTTAGACCTGATCGAAGATTTCAGGATACCGCTCGGAGAGTTCCGGGTGGAGTTCCGGATACCACTTCCTCACGCAGTGCGGGCAAAGGCTGTGCGTAAAGACGGTCTTGGTGTGGGCCTCAAGATACTGCTCGACCTGGCTCCAGGCACCCTGGTCGTCGCGAATCTTCTTGCATGACGCACAGATGGGCAGGAGGGCTTGAAGCGCTTGGATGCGTCGGGTCGCCTCGGCCTGTTGTTGCGACAGGAAGACCGTCACCCAGATGGCGGCGATCGACAGCCCTCGATTGCCGATCGACAACCAGGACGTCGCGCCGCTTGGAGAAAGGACGTACCCGATGACGGTCAGTCCGGTGCAGATTCCTCCCACCGCCAGCGTGAATTTCGGTTGTGTGGGGTGGAGGGAAATCAAGATCGGGATAATATACAGGACCCCGATGGCGATGCCGCGTGGGAGGATGAGATCGATCAAGAAAATCACTGCCGCCGATCCCAGCACCAGAGAGGTCGAGTAGCGATCGGTCGACTCTTGGTGAATTTCGGCAGGCGTGGCGCGGACTCCGTTCCGGCTGTACATTCCGACCGTCGGCGCCATGTTCCGGTGTCCCTCCTCTGTGCGGGGCGGTAATCTAGCCTAAACATCCCCCTTTCCGCAAGCCCCAACAGAACTTCGAATCATCTTGCAAGATGAGTTCATCCGTGGCGCCGCCGGCAGGAATGGAGGAGAGCCGACCCAGATGGGGGGCAGCGTCATTGGGCGGTGATATCGGGCCGTAATGGACAGGGGCGTCGCCTGCTAGACTTGAGAGCAGGCGACGGACAGGGAAGTCATCCCCCCAAGGTCCTGACAGAATAATGAGGAGGGTGGAACCGTGGCTGTGTCACCGCTACTTGCTCCAGGCGCGTTGGCGGCCTACACCGGAGTGTCACCGCGATCCACCCCGCCTTTTCGAATTATACGCGACTCCAGGGAAGCCGATCGGGTGACGATTTCGGATGACGGAAAGAGACTCGCGGAGTCCGCGCAGCGCACACGCGCGAAGGTTCCTGACGACTTCGAAGCGCGATCCCTCACTCAGAAGCTGGCGCAAGGCAACCAGATTCGCGACTTTCTGACGCGAGTGTTTCAGTCCTAGTTTCAAAAGTCTTTCCCGCTTCTGATGGTCCGCGCCTCTAGCCTGTCGTTCTCGACCCACTGTTCGTTCGATTCGCCGGGAAGGCTTGCAGGCAGCCATTCATCTGAACCAATTCGATCGGCGCCTCGAACAGGAGGCTCAAGGTCGTCGAGGTCAGGACCGTTGCACGGGCTCCGTCCGCGAAAATCTTACCGTCCTTCAAGAGCACCACACGTTCGATTTCCGGCGGAATCTCGTGAATGTGATGCGTGGCCAGGAGAATGGTCTTTCCTGTCCGGATCAGATCGCGAATGACGTCGAGATAGTGAAAGGCAGCCGGCAGGTCGAGGCCAGTGGTCGGCTCATCCAGGATGAGCGTTCCGGGATCGTGCACCAGGGCCCGCCCCAGCAGCAGTCGCCGCTGTTGTCCGGTCGACATGGCGCCGTACGGTCGATCTGCCAGATGAGGCACGGCCAGCTTTTTTAGAAGGACCGTTGCCCGCTGAGTCTCCGCATCGGAAAATTTCTGGTGGGGCCAGACCCCGTTGCTGGCGCGAAAGCCTGAGAGCACCACGTCAAGGCCCGTGGCCCAGGGGACATAGTCCTGTTGGAGATCCGATGAGACGAGCCCCAGCCGCGCGCGCAGTTCCCAGACGTTCCAATTGTCCTGCCCGAAGAGGCGCACGTGGCTCTCCTCGGTGGGGACCGGATACAGTTCCCGTGTGAACAGTTTGAGGAGGGTGGTTTTCCCCGATCCATTCGGACCGAGGAGCACCGTGTGGCAGCCTTCGGCGATCTCCAAGGTCAATCCGTCAAAGACCGGCGTCGCCCCGCGATAGACCGTGGCGTTCTTGATGTCGAGCAGCGAGGGCATCCGGCTCATTTCACACCTCGCACCCGAAGTTGAAGTCACCCGACCGACCCGATCGCGACCGGCGCCGGTTCTTCCGGCACAACACCATTGTTCCGATCGACTACTACCCGGAGGGATCACGAGTCAGCCCCACGCCCAAACCCACAAAGGTGAATCTCAGGGGGCGGGATCCGCTTTGCGACCCAGTGCACAGCGCTTCAGCGGGAAAGGGGATTGGTGTCCCCGACCCGAATTGAACGGGTGACCTGCGGTTTAGGAAACCGACGCTCTATCCAACTGAGCTACGGGCGCACGGCAACCCTAATAGACCCATGTCGATGGGTCGCTGTCAAGTGAGTGCACAGCCGGCAAGAAACAGGAAGGGCTGCGGGACGCTGTCCCGCAGCCCTTCCTGCGTGTCATGTGGCGCCACCTGTCAGTTCACGGTGGGCCCAGAACGATCCGGCTACCAGCGATTGCGATCGCCGCCCCCTCCACCGCCTCCGCTAAACGATCTCTTTTCCTGTGGCCGTGCTTCATTGACGACCAGCGTGCGTTCGCCGAGGGGCGTGCCGTTCAGCGCGGTGATCGCCTGTTGCGCGTCCTCTGCGGTGGCCATCTCGACGAACCCAAAGCCGCGCGACTGTCCCGTGAATCGGTCCGTGATGACTTTGGCGGATTGCACGCTCCCGCGTTGGGCAAAGAGCTCCTGCAATTCCTGCTCGGTGGTGGAATAGGGAAGGCTGCCCACATACAGCTTCGTTCCCACGGGCTGACCTCCTACACTGTTGGGGATATTGTCTGGGGACGAGGGAAAGACAGGAGGATGTCGGACGGGCGGCGCGAGAGTACCGGCACCAACGGGTCACTCACAACGATCCGGCCAGTTTCCACTCACCAGGCAACATCCGGACAGGGCCCCTCTGCTTCGCTCTCCATCGCTCGGCCCTGAAGCGATGAATTGAGATTTCACGATAGCATGGGCCCCAGGCAATCGCAAACAAACGGCCCAATCACAGCAGCGCCTCGATGGCGTCGGCCACCTGTGTCGGAGACCGATGATCAGTGGGGAGGATATGATCCGCCGCCGACTGGTACGTGGGGGTCCGCTCGCGGAGCACCTCCTCCACTTCGTTCGTGAAGGACTTGGTTCCCGTCAGCGAAGGCCGCTGGATGTCCCCGCCGATGCGCGCGATAATGGTCGCAACGTCCGCCGTCAACCAGAACAGCCGACCGTTGGACTTGAGGATGGCGACATTCTGCGGCCGCAGGACGGCGCCTCCGCCCGTGTCGATGATCAGCCCGTCCTTCCCGGCCAGCTCCCGACAGACGTCGGACTCCAGGTCTCGAAAGTAGTCCCAGCCGTGGGCCTGGACGATGTCCGGGATGGCCTGATCGGCACGACGCACGATCTCCGCATCCGTGGACACGAGCGGCCGCCCTAGCCGCTCGGCGAGCAGGCGCCCGACGCTGCTCTTCCCCGTGCCGCGATAGCCGATGAGGACGAGATTCATGTCGACTGGTGCAGCGTGACGCGTGAACAGTGACGTATCAGATTCAGAAGGAAGGACATGATTCGTCTCGGAGTCATCGGGAGAAGCTCGATTCCAAGACGGCGCGCATCACGTCGGCCGGCGCCTTCTGTCCGGTCCAGAGCTCAAACTGGCCGATCGCCTGATTAAGGAACATCTCGATGCCGCGAATCGTTCGGCAGCCTGCCGCCTTGGCGTCCTTGAGGAGCTGCGTGTCGAGCGGGTTGTACACGATATCCATGACCGTCAGATGCGGCTCCAGAAACTTCGCCGGCACGCAACGGTCCGTGACCTTCGGGTGCATGCCGACCGGCGTGCAGTGGATCAGCACCTGACTGTCTCGCATGGTCTCGCGGAGGGCCTCGTCGGTCATCGGGCCCTCTTCGACGTGCAGCGAGGTCTTGGTCCGCACGTCGGCGGCCAACGTCCGCCGCTCGTCATCAAGGATGCCGAGGATGGTCAGCCCTTCGATCCGTATGGGCGGTGGCTCCATGGCGAGGGCGAAGGCAATGGCCCGCGCGGCCCCGCCGGATCCCACCATGAGCACGCGCTGGCCCTTCAGCATCGCCCCGCCTTCTTTCAGTGCGCGTAAGGCGCCGGAGGCATCGGTATTGGAGCCGGTCAACTTGCCCTGTTCGACGACGATGGTGTTGACGGAGCCGATGAGCCTGGCGGTCGGATCGACCTCGTCGAGCAAGGGGATGATGGACACCTTGTGTGGAATCGTGACGCTGAAGCCGCGGAGGTTTCCAAGAGCCCTCATGCCGGCCACCGCGCCGGGGAGGGATTCTACGCGAAAGGCCAGATAGACGTAGTTCAGGCCAAGTTTCTGAAAGGCCGCATTATGAATGGCGGGAGACAGCGAATGTTCGACCGGATTCCCGATGACGGCGCAGAGCCGCGTATGGGCGTTGATGGAGAGCATGGTGCAGAGTTGTCGGTCAACAGTTGCCCGTCTTCAGTTTTCTTGATTCGCTGACAACGGAGCACCGATCACTGAACACGTCATTGTCCTTTCGTCACCGAGACTGCCAGGGACTTGCTCTCCTCCATCTGATATTGCACCACGACGTGGTCGTCCTTCTTCAGGTCCTTGAGGCCGGTCAGTCCGCTCACCTGAATATAAAGAGAGTGCTCAGTGCGCCGTCAGTCCACCGTCGATCGGGAACAGGCTGCCGGTCACCCACGTGGATTCATCCGACGCGAGGTAGACGGCCTGCCAGGCGACTTCATCCGGGGTGCCGACCCGCCGGATGGGATAGGCATCCAGCACGCCGGCGATCCGGCTGTCATCCTGAAGCAGGCCTTCCGCCATCGGGGTCTCGACCAGGCCCGGGCAGATCGCGTTGCAGCGGATGCCCTGAGCCGCATAGTCCATCGCGATGCAGCGGGTGAAGGCGTTCATGGCGCCTTTGGTGGCGCCGTAGGCGGCGCTCATGGGAAACCCGATCAGGCCGCCGACCGAGGAGATGTTGACGATGGAGCCGCCGCCGGCTCGAATCAACTCGGGCACCGCCGCGCGGGTCATCCGGAACAGGCCGGTCAGGTTGATGGCCAGCACCTCATCCCAGGTGGCATCGTCGATCTCGTGCATGACCTTGCCGAAGGCGCCGATGGCCGCGTTGTTCACCAGCACGTTGAGCGTACCGAAGTCGCGCAGGGTCTGTTCGACCGCCGACCGGACGTGCGCCTCATCGGTCACGGTACCGGCGACGGCCAGGGCCCGTCCATGACTTCGCTCGATGGCGTGGACGACGGGATCCAGCTTGTCCTTACGCCGCCCAGTCACGACCACCGCCGCGCCTTCCTTTGCAAACCGCTCGGCGATGGCTTGGCCGATGCCGGTGCCCCCGCCGGTGATGAGCGCCACCTTGCCTGCCAGCCGATTCATGGAGCGTCTCCTGCGTCGCCACTGCGCCGATCGTCGGATTCGTCTCGGTCCTCGTCGAGTCCGCCGGCAGGCGCGGCGCCAGTCCACAAGCCCGGCTCGACCTTCCGGGCCACGGTGAGGAACCCGGAATGTGCGACCATGCGATGGTCCGGCCTGACACTGCGGCCTTGAATATTCCACGTGCGGAGCAAGGATTCGAAGCTCTGGATGGGTCCAAATACCTTCGCCTGCTCGAGGGCCTCGACGGTCTGCATGACTTGCGGGACGGTCGGGACAAAACTCAGGTAGATGCCCCCGCTGCGCAACACCGAGGCGGCATGGGGCACCACGCGCCAGGGTTCCGGCAGATCCAAGACCAGGCGGTCAAACCAGGGATGATCGTCGAGCACGTCGATTCCGGCATAGGCGTCTCGCCGGCACATTACGACATTCGTCGCCGTCGCGCCCATGCCACGCTCGATATTCTGCATAGCCGTGCGGGAAAAATCTTCCCGCGCTTCATAGGTCACCACCCGTCCCATCGGCCCGACGGCGCGGGCGAGCGTCATGGTCAGGGCGCCCGAGCCGGTCCCGGCCTCGAACACATGGGCGCCGGGATAGATGTCGGCCCACATCGTCATCAGCGCCAGATCCTTGGGATAGAGCACCTGCGCCCCGCGCGGCATCTTGAGCACATATTCACCGAGGGTGGGCAGGCACACGAGCATCCGTTTGCCGCCGGAGAGGGTGACCAGGGAGCCGTCGGGCTTCCCGATCAGCTCATCATGCGGAATGGTCTGCCCGCTCCATTGAAAGACCGCGCCCGCTTTGAGATTCAGGGCGTACTGCCGGCCTTTCTTGTCGACCAGATGGATGCGTTCGCCGTTCTTGAGTGGTCGCATAGTGTCGGGCATTCTAGCAGGATGTTGAAAAAGCCCGCCAGCTTTGTTCTACACCTTTTCTTGTCCACCAAGAGGAAGGCCGCCCCGGTTACCAAGCCGGGGCGGCCTTCCTCTTTCTGATGGGGAACGCGGGCTTCCTTACGGCCGGGCTTCCAGGACCAAGTTGAACGGCGTCTGCGTCGCCCGGTGGAAGCGCGTGAATCCGCCCTTTTTCACCACCTCGCTGAGCCTTGCCTCGCCGGCTTGCGCGCCGAGCGCCGGTCCGTTGTAGGCCAACGAGGCGGGCACGCAGATCATGGTGGAGGCGGCGTAGAAGACCCGTCCCACTGGATTCAGATTGTCTTCCACGCGATCGTTGGCAAAGGGTTCGACGATCATCCACGTGCCGTTCGGCGCCAAGGTCTTCAGCACGTGCTTCGCCGCACCCACCGGGTCGCCCATGTCGTGCAGGCAATCAAAGTGGGTGACGAAGTCGTAGCCGCTCCCGGGATAATTCGTGGACTTGGCGACCTCACACGTGACGTTCTTGACGCCGGCCTCTTTCGCCCGACGGCGGGCGGTGAGGATGGACGGCTTGTGGTAGTCGAATCCCATGAAAGAGGAGTTGGGATAGGCCTTTGCCATGATGATGGTTGAGGCGCCGAATCCGCAGCCCACGTCGGCGACCTTGGCGCCGCAACGGTCGCGAGCGAAGCCGCGGCGGCGTTGGGCGCGGCGCCCGCCGCCGATGTGCCAGACTATGGACTCGGTCTACGGGTAGACGAAGACACCCATGAGGTCATCGCGGTCATTGTCGATCGAAATACCGGGAAGGTCATCAGGGAAATCCCCTCGGAAGATATGCGGACGGCTTCCAAGGTCATCCGCAACCTGATCGGGCCACTGGTCGACAAGGTCGCCTAGACCGTCAAGTTCTTCCGTCTGTCTACCGATAAGTCTGTCAGGAATAAATAATAACGGACTCCTATGGGCATTGTTTCATCGACCGGCCTCTCCTCAGGCATCAATTATCAGGAGTTGATCGCTAAGTCGATCGAGATCGAGCAACAACCGATCAAGCTCCTGAAAGAGCGGACGGTTTCCCTCAGCACCATCAGCGCGGAGTACACCAAGCTCAGCACGACGCTGTCCTCGCTCAAGTCCTCCAGCACGGCGCTCGCCGACATCGCCGCTTTCAATCCCAATACCGTCTTCGTGACGAAAACTTCAGGAGGGGTCGAACTGCTCTCGGCGACGGCATCGCGAACGGCAGCGGCGGGCCTGTATCAGGTCACGGTCAATCAGTTGGCTCAAGCCAGCTCGATCGCGTCTCAGGGGTTTGTCGATAACACCACGACCGGCGTCGCGGCTAGCAGTGGGACCTTCACGTTCCGGGTGGGCGTCGGCGGACGAGAAACCAGCGTGTCGGTCAATAGCACGACGACCCTCACGCAGCTCCGTGACGCGATCAACAACGCGGGCGGCGACGCGACGGCGTCAATCTTGAACGACGGGTCAGGCTCGAATCCCTATCGCCTGGTCCTCTCGGGTAAAAAGCCGGGGCTGGCTCGGGCGATTACGGTGACCAGCAATCCTACGACATTGGATTTCGCCAATAAGAAAGTCGAAGCCGCCTTTGCCGCGACGACCAACAGCTTTACCGGGACCGTCACGTCCAACGAGGGCAACAACTATACGGGGACGACAAACAAGACCTTTCTGGTCAAAATTGTCTCGGCCGGCGCGGCCGGCGCGGCCACTTACAAATATTCGACCGATGGTGGGATCACGTTTAAAGGTTCCAACGGCGCGACCTACGACGGCACCAACGCGATCACGACCCAGGGGGCGCAGACGAACTATATCGACGGCAATGCCTCCTCGAACTCGACGAACGAAGGCGTCAAAGTCTCATTCGGTGCCGGTACCCTCGCAGCGGACGATACCTTCTCGATCGACGCGTTCAATCCGACCCTGGTCTCCGCCCAGGACGCCGTGCTTCAGGTGGGAAATCTGACGTTCTCCCGTGATTCGAATACGGTGACCGACGCGATTCAGGGGCTGACGCTGAATCTTTTGAAGGCCGATTCCACCCAGACCATCGATATCAAGGTGCAGACCGACACGTCGGAGATCAAGAAAAAGATCAAGGACTTCATCGCGGGCTACAACGCCTCCATCAAGTTCGTCAATGATCAGCTCACGGCGGACCCCAAGAATGCGGCACCGAAACCGCTCCTGGGCGAGGTCAATGCCTTGCTCATCAAGAAACAACTGCAAGACACCATCACGGCCCTTGTGCCTGGTTCCAGCGCGACGTTCAACAGCCTCGCCCGCATCGGCATTACGTCCGGCAAGACCTCCGGACAGTTGAGCCTGGATGACAGCAAGTTGTCCGCGGCGCTCGCCGACAACGTCACCAACGTGACCCGCCTGTTCGCCGGCATCGGTGTCGCCAGCGACGCCAACGTAGAGTATGTGAGCAAGACCAGTTCGACCCAGCCCGGGATCTATTCGGTCGCCGTGAGCCAGGCCCCGGCGAAGGCCACGGTCACGGGCGGCACAGCGGTCCCGGCAGCCGGTATCCTCGCTGCCGAAAATCTCACCGTGAGTCTCTATTCGAACGCCACGAAAACCGGGGATACCCCGCTCGCCGCGACAGTCAGCCTAGCCGCGGGCAGCAAAGCCAGCGACATCGTCAATGCGCTGAATACGGCCTTCGCGACCAAGGGCATCAAGGCGAGCGCCTCCAAGACCAGCGACAACAAGATCAAGATTACCGCCACCAACTATGGCAACGACTATAAGCTCCAAGCCGTCTCAAACAAGGCTGCCACCGACCAGTCGGGGATCGGCACGGCCACGCTTTCGAATCAGGGCGTCGATATCGCCGGTTTGATCAATGGTCACGCGGCCGATGGTGTCGGCGAAGTCCTGACGGCGCGAAGCGGATTTCCAGAGGCAGGCATCAAGCTCAAGGCTCCGGTTACCTCAACGGGGCTCTTCGGCAACGTCACGCTGTCCAGCGGGGTGGCCGATCGGCTGACAGCCTTTCTGGACAGGACCACGAAGCTCAAGGGCTCGATTGATACGCGTCAGCAAGGGATCAACACGACCCTGAAGTCAATCGACAAAGATATCGAGCGAAAATTCAAGGCCATCAGCCGGCTGGAAGTGACCTTGACCTTGCAGTTCAACCGGCTGGAAACCTTGTTGGGACAATTCAAGAGCCAGAGCGATGCGGTCACCAATGCGCTCGGGTCCTTGAGCAATCTCGCCACGACGATCAGCAGACGGTAAGGCGCATGGACCATTCCGGCGAGCTGGTGCCCAGCCTTCTCGAACGCTACGCGAGGTATCAATCGTTGCTGGAACAGGTCCACGACGCCATCGGGAGCCGGACGCAAGAGTCCCTGTCGTTGCTGGAAGTCGCCTGCGGCCATGTGCTGGAAGACATTCAATGCCAGTGGGCGGAACTCGAAAACGGCCTTCAACGCCGGGCCTCCGCCGAGGAATCGGTCGATAGTGCCTGGGCCTATTTGGAGGCGGCGATGACCCGAGCTGCCGAGCAGCTTGCGGTGAACCAGGCGGCCCTGGCCCAGTGGGCAGGGGAGGTCGGCGCCACGCTCCAGGCGGTTGCGGTCGGGAATGCCGTGGTCGGCGCCTATGACGCCGCCGAGGCGCCGGACAGCCCTGCATTCGGCGCGGAAGCCTGAGAAGCGTCTCTCGCGGGACGATTGACGAGTGCCGGAAGAATTGACGATTGAATCATTTCATCATTGAGTCATTGCCGGAAAATGAATCAATGCATCAATTCTCAGAAATCGTCGATGACCCGATGAATCAATCTTGGAAAGGACTTCTTGGACTATGAGGCTCGCGAACCAATCGGCAGGGACGTATCAGGAAGACCAGGTCAAATTTGCCTCCCCGGTGACGCTGGTGGTCATGCTGTACGATAAGGCCATCCAGTGCCTGAAATCGTCCAGCAGCAGCATCAAATCGGGAGAAACGGACGTGAAGGCGAAAGGACTGGCCCTCTGCCGGGCGGTCGATATCATCTCCGAACTGCGGGCCGTACTCGATCATCAGCGTGGCGGGGAAATTGCACAACAGTTGGACAAGCTCTATGCGTACATGCTGGAGCGACTCACGGTGGCCAACTACGAGAATAATCCCACGGCCATTGATGAAGTCACCCGGTTACTCGAGGAGCTCCGGGAAGGGTGGCGCGGAGCGGCTCGAGTGGCCGGGCCACAGACAGCGACGCCATAGGAGATATGAAAGAGATGATGGACAAGTGGCTCCACCAGGACTGTCGTGAGCTGATGGCCCTCTGTCAGGGAGTACGTCGGGCCGTGCAACGTCAGGATGTCTCCGCGATCAACCGGCTGAACGGGGAAAGCGGGCGCCTCATGGCCGACTTTCAGTCCCATTGGGATGCCTTTCAGACGACGGCCGCCCGCTCGACCTCCGATGGAGATGTGACGTTGCTCCAGACGATGATTCATGACGCCATGACGCAGATTGAGACTCATCAACGCGCGATCGGTCGCGCCTTGGCTGCGGAGGGACCTGGTATCCATTCGCCCCTCACTGCGCACGGATGTGCCGTTGGGGTAACGTTAGGATGCAATCGCATGCCTCCGAGCCGTCCGGTGTCGGACGACGTTGATTCTGTTCCGTCGATTCCGTTCTCGGCCAATTAGCCTCAGACCTGCTCCGATCCGCTCCGAAACCATTCAATAAATCAACGAGTGCCACGTCATTGACGTGCCGGCTGCACTCAAGTTATTCCCCAGCCCCGCCGAGAAGAGTCCTAACAGGGTCAGGACGGCGCCGGTTCAATCGCCCAGCGATCTGCTAAGCTTCCCGTCAGGGCAATCGTGGGAGGGAACAAGGAATGAGTATAGAATTTTCCCAGATCCACAACATCGTCCGGACCTATCAACGCGTGCTGGATCTCGATCCCGCCGAAGGGTCCGATCGGTCCCGTGCGGCGGCCGATGGAGCCGATCGCGAGAGCACGGATAAGGTGTCGATTTCCCACGAGGCCCGACAGCTTCAGGAAGTCACGTCAGCCGGGCGTGACGGGGGACTAGAAGCGGATCTCTTCAAACGCTAGGCAATTTCGCGTCAGTTTCTTGGCAGAAAACGCCATTGTGACTCTTCTGGCTTGCCGCTCACCCGCCTCCCGCGTCGACTTCCGGATCCAGCATCACCTAACCTTTCAATCGCTTACGACTTTTCATGTATGCAAGGGCACAGTCCTTGCTTTGCATGCGATTCCTGTTGCTTCATAACGTGACAGCGCGCAGCGAACCGGAAGCTGAAGGAGTCCAGGTGAGTGCGACAAATGGAATGAAGTCCGTGGTTTTGATCGTGAGCAAGTCGAGCCGAGCCGGCCAGATGCTCGTCCGGCGTATGGAGAAGGCGGGATATCAGGTCGTGTCGGCGAAGACCGACCTCGACGCCGTCGAGTGTCTGGGGCGGCACCAAGTCGAAGCGATCGTCTGCCATACACAACAGGCCAGGAACAGCGCCCTCAAACTGCTGGAGCAGTTGCGTGATCGAGAGTCGGACGCCTGCATTATTGTGGTAGGGGCGGACGAAGGGGCGGAGCGAGCCGCCGCGCTCCTGCGCGCCGGCGCCTATGACTATCTGACTTTGCCGATCAGGGCGGGCCGGATCGAGGAATCGGTCCGTCAGGGGCTGGATACTCGTCGATCCTTCATTCAAGTCCGTGAGCTCTCGGGCCGGCTCCGAAGCGCCAACGAGGATCTGGCCCACGAGCGGGATACCCTCCGACGGTGGAGCCAGACACTGGCGCAGCTCAACCATACCGGGCAAGCCATGGCCGGCACGCTGCACGCCGATGAAATCATCCGGCTGCTCCGGGGCCGACTCGACCAGATCGTGAAATACGATCGACTCGGGGTGCTCTGGCTCGAGCCGGAGCGGATCTGGGTCTACACCACGGATGCGTCGAATGAGGCCGCGCAAGAGGAGGTGAAACGGACGCTGATCGCCACGGGACGTCGGCTCCGCGGGGCCTCCTCCGCCTCTCAGCCGGATCAGCAGGGATCGGAGGAGCATCCGACCGAGGCCGCTGCGGTCGCCCCGGAACGGTCCGCGCATGTCCTGGAAGTTCCACTGCTGGTGGCGCAGGGACAGGTCGGGTTGATCCGTCTGGAACGGGAACGGGGCGCCTCCTTTCACTCGGATGAAATTGAGATCGCGAAGGCGGTGGCCACCTCCTTGGCGCTGGCGCTCCGCAATGCCGAGACGCACAGTCAGGTCCAGAACATGGCGATGACGGACGGACTGACGAATCTCCTGAACCGGCGCGCCTTCTCGACGATCCTGACGCGGGAATTCAAGAACACCGAGCGCTACGGCACGCCCTTGTGCCTGCTGATGGCGGATCTCGACCACTTTAAGAAGATCAACGATGAGCACGGGCACCTGATCGGCGACCGCCTGCTCAAAGAAACGGCCACGCTCATCTCCCGGGCCATCCGCGCGGTCGACGTCGTGGCTCGCTACGGCGGAGAGGAGTTCGCCATCATCCTCCCACGGACCGACACCGAACCGGCCACCATCCTGGCGACCCGTATCCGCGAGCAGATCGCGAACCACGTGTTCGTCGTCAACGGCGCGCCGGTGCGGCTGACGATGAGCATGGGCGTCAGTCGGATTCCTCATTCGTCCGTCACGTCGCCGGATGATCTCGTCTCGGCTGCGGATGCGGCCTTGTATCAGGCGAAGGCGAGGGGACGAAACTGCGTGGAAGTGAGTCCCGATCTGCTGACTCACGCGGGGGCGGCCTCTGCGGGGGCGGGGGTCGTCTCTGCGGGGAGTGAGTCTCGTGTCTATGGGTAAGCCGCCTCTTCGAGGCGAATCGGACCCACGGGCGGTCGACGTTGGGCTCGGCGACGAGCGACGAGACTCGCTGCGGATCGACGACGAACTCCTCTTGGATTACCGGCTGGAGGGGGAACCGGACCAGACGGCCATCTCGTCACGCGAACGGATCTCCGACGACGACATCACCACGTTTTTTGCGAAGCCCACGGCTGATTTCCTGAGCCACCAGCACGCGGCCGACGGGGACGGCAAGCTCGCCCAATGGTTGATGAAAATCGACTGGGCGCTGGAGATGATTCTGAAGACGTTGGCGCGCATGTCACCCGGTGGCGTCCAGTTGCCCAGCATGGCGGATGTCAACCTGAGCGGGGGAGGCCTCCGGTTCGCCTCGGCCCGCGCCTTTCAGGAATCCGACGTCCTCGACATCAACCTGATCCTTCCACCGTTCACGCCGATTACCGCCAAGGCGGAGGTGACGAGAGTGACCCAGGAGGGCGGGGATAGCCACCGTTTCCATGTCGCTGCACAGTTTGTCAGTATCGCGCCCGAAGATCGCGAACGACTGATTCGACACATCCTCCTCCTCCAGGCCGAGCGGATTCGCGCCCGACAGGGGGGCGGTCTGTCTTTGTAGCTCTCGTGATAGGGCCCTGAAGAATTGAATCATTGATCCATTGCCGATGGTTCCATTTCCGACGATGACTCAATGAAGAATTGAGTCGAGTCCCGTCCCTTTTCTCTCGGAGGGGTTAAGTTCTTATGGCTTCGGGCCGATAGGGGATTCGACATGAGCGATTCACTGTCTTCTATAACAGGAGCGACACCGGACGGTCGTTCAGGCTTGGACGGCGAGATTCTCACGGTGCAGGAAGTGGCCAAGTTCTTGCGGGTTCCGAAGTCGACGGTCTATAAGCTGGCGCGACTGAACCAGCTACCCGCATCGAAAATCGGCAAGCACTGGAGATTTCTCCGCCGCGATATCCAGGATTGGATGCGCACCCGATCTTCTCAGCCCGTCATGGGCTAAGGGACCGGGTCGGTCTTGGTTCAACCGGCTGTGCCGTGCCGGACCGGTGCCTGCTGACCGGCGGCCCCGGAGATCGGCAAGGGTGAGGTATGAGCGACACTCACCGAGCCGGCGAACAGGCGCCGTATTCCCTGGACTGGCTCCGACGCCAGCAGCCTGAGATCCGCCGGGAGGTGCTGGAGGAATTGACGGATCGCGGCGACGAGGCCGCGATCGGACTGCTTGTAGCCTGCCTGTCCGACGACCATCCCGGAGTCCAACAAAAAGCGGTCAACGGTCTGATCCGCATCGGAGGGGACGGCGTGCTGCGTCAGGTCGTGGGGCTGCTCCGCGAACCGCCAGGCTTGCGCATGATGGCGACCGAGATCCTCGGTCATGTCGCGCCGACATCCCTGGAGTGTCTGCGTCCCGCCCTGGAATCTCCCGATCCCAGCGTCCGCACACTGATCATCGATGCGATCGGCCGACATGCCGGCGCGCAAGCCGGCGCGTGGCTCCTGTCGATGCTGAGCGATCCCGACGCCAATGTGCGGGCGGCCGCCGCCGAAGCCCTGGGGCGTCTGCATGTTCGTGAGGCGGTGCCGGGGTTGGTCGCGCTGCTCAATGACCATGACTAGGTCGCATACTTTGCCGCCTCAGCGCTGGCGGAGATCGGCGATGAGTCCGCGATACCCGCATTGATGGCCGTGATCGGTCGCGGCCACACCGCCGCCGCCTGCGCCGCGCTCGAAGCCGTGGGGAAGCTGGATCATGAGGGCCGGACTATTCCCGCGCTGGCCGAGCTGTTGACGTCGACGGATCGCTCCATCCTCTCCGCGTTGGTGCGTGCCCTGGTCTTCATGGCCAAGGCCAAGGGGGCCGGACTCTGGTCCTCGCTGGATCAGACTCGGTGGCTGGAGACGTTGTCGGAAATGGTGCGGGATGAAGATCGCGCCACCCGGTCGGCCGCCGTCCGCGGCCTCGGATTGCTGGGACACCGGCGGGGCACGCGCCCGATCTTAAGCGCCTATCGGGCGATGAAGGATCCGACCGACGACGAAACGGACCAGACGATCCGGGCCTTGGCGGAGACCGGCGATACGGATGTCTTGATCAAGGCGGCGGAGCTGGACGAAGACCGGGTGAGCGATGCGGCGATCCAGGCGCTCGGCCGGCTGCAATGCCGGGAGGCCGTCACTGTGCTCGACGGTATCCGCCGGCGGAGCTGGGATTGGCGAAGGCGAAAAGTCGCCCTCGGCGCCCTGGCGCAGATCGGGACGGATCAGGCGCTCGCGATGGTGTGCGACGGGGTCGAGGATGCGACCGGCTATGTTCGCTCGGAGGCCGTGCGTCTGATCAGTGAAAGCGGCCGGACGGGTTACGTGCGCCGGGTTCTGGCGAGGTTGCAGTCCGAACGGTACGAGGACGTCCGTCTGGAAATGGCCAAGGCGCTGCTGCGCGCCGGCACGCAGGATGTGATGATCGAACTGGTGGGCTTGCTCCGATATGGACGGGCGCCGGTCCGGGAAACCGCGGCCTGGGCAATCGGGACGGTGCGACTCCCGGAGGGGTTGGACCCGCTGGCGAAGACCATGAACGATCCGGAGTGGCAGGTGCGGCGCGCGGTGGTCGAAAGCCTGAGCGCTACCAGGATGAGCAGGCGCTGCGCGTGCTGTTGGTCGCCTTGACGGACGATCACGAGAAGGTGCGGCTTGCCGCCACGACAGGGATTGCCTCCTGGGAGAGACCGGAAGCTCGGCGGGCACTCTTGAACGTCAGCCGGCACGATCCGGATATCTGGGTCAAGCGTTGCGCCATTGAACGGCTGGGGAATGCCCGGGTCGGCGAGGCGGTCCCACACTTGAGCGCCCTCGTCGCAGATCAGTCTGCTCCGAGACTCCTCAGGCAGGCCGCGGTGGACGCCCTCTCCCGAATCGGCGGGGCGGACGCGGAGGCTGCGGTGAGCGCGGCTGGATCGGACGGGATCCTCTCCCGGAGCTCCCCGCGGCATAACGGGAAGATCATGCAGCTCACTCTGGCCATTTTCGACCAGTTGCGGACCCTGATCTATGAGAAGACTGGGCTGCATTTCCAGGACAACAAAAAATACCTCCTGGAAAGCCGTCTCCAAGTGAGGCTCCGAGAGCGGCATTGCAAGACGTTTGAGGAGTACTGGCATCTCCTCCGCTATGACGCCTGGCGCGACAAAGAGCTCATCGCGTTGTTCGAACTCGTGACGACCCATGAGACCTACTTTTGCCGGGATGCCGGCCAACTCCAGGCGTTTGTGGATGTGGCGGTGCCGGCTTTGCTGAAGGCGAATGAGCGGACCCATCGCATCCGCATCTGGAGCGCGGCCTGCTCCACCGGGGACGAGCCCTATACCCTGGCCATGATGCTGTTCGAGCATCAGGCCCTGGCCAAGTGGACCATCGAGATCCTGGGAAGCGACATCAGCGAGGCGGTGCTGGCCCAGGCGCGGTCCGGCCGGTATGGCCCCTATGCGGTGCGGCAGATGCCGGCCTCGCTCCGACAGAAATACTTTACGGAGGAGGACGGCCAGTTCGTGCTGGCTCCCAAGGTCAGGCAGGTCGTGACATTCGTCAACATCAACCTCTATGACTCAGCCCGTCTGAAATTGATCAGGGATCAGGACGTCATCTTTTGCCGGAACTGCCTGATTTACTTCGACGACAAGGGGAAGCGGAAGATCGTGGACAGTCTCTACGATTCGTTGCGGCCGGGAGGGTACCTGATCATCGGCTTCTCGGAGTCGTTGCACGGCGTGGGCCGATCGTTCAAGCCGCTCCATGCGAATCGGACGGTGATGTATCAGAAAGCGTGACGGGGGAAAGTAAGATTGTGTGATCTGGTGATTGGGCCATTTCAAGATCATGAAATCCAAAAATAGCCAAATCACCAAATCGTACTTGAGGTAGCACCATGGCTAAGTCGGTCTTGATCGTGGATGATTGTCCCTACACGCGGAAACTGGTCAGTCTCTATCTGGCGGGACAGGGATATGAGTTCATCCAGGCCGAAGACGGCCTCGACGCCCTGGAGCAATTGGCCCGCCGTCCCGCCGACTTGGTCATCACCGACCTGAACATGCCGCACATGGACGGCCTGGCCCTGACCCGGTCGCTCAAAGGAGACCCGGCGTATAAGAATATCCCGGTCATCATGTTAACGACCGAAACAGCCGAGAAAGAACGAGACAGCGGCCTGCAAGCCGGGGCCGCCCGATATCTGACCAAGCCGGTGAGCCGGAGCCACCTGGCCGCCGAAGTGAAATCGTTGTTAGGCAGTCATGCGTAAGGAGGGCAGGAGTCATGCCGGCAGATCCTCACATGAAAATCATGGTGGTCGACGATATGTCCACCATGCGACGGATCGTGAAGAATATCCTGAAGCAGCTCGGCTTCAGCAACATCGAAGAGGCCGAGAACGGAAAGGATGCGTTCGAGAAGATCAAGCAGGGCGGCTTCGGGTTCGTGGTGTCGGATTGGAACATGCCGGTCATGACCGGCATCGAGTTGCTGCGCGCGATCCGAGCCGACGCGGAACTCAAGACGCTCCCGGTCATGCTGGTGACGGCGGAAGCCCAAAAAGAAAATATCATCCAGGCGGTCCAGGCCGGCGTCAGCAATTACATCGTCAAGCCGTTCACGGCGGAGCAAATCCAAGAGAAGATCGGCAAAATCTTTCCGTGAGGAGGCGTCGATGAGCGGGAGCGACGAGAGCCATTTGCTGAAGAGACTCAGAGAGGTGACGCGCGAGATCGATGCCACGATGCGAACGGTCTTGACGATGGAAGGCCCGGCCGCCGATACGGTGCCGGCCCTTCCACAGGCCAGCTCGCATCTTTCCGACGTGACCGTCCTGACGGAACAGGGGACGCTCCGGGTCATGGCTTTGACGGAGGCGATTCAGGAC
>SWDL01000399.1:75117-82843 GCA_005116795.1 Nitrospira sp.
GCGCGCCAGGACGACATCGAGCACGCGGCGCGGGCGATCGGCGCGCACGGGTTCATCGCCGAGCTCCCGGACGGCTACGACACCTGGATCGGCGAGCGGGGCGTCAAGCTATCCGTCGGCCAGAAGCAGCGGGTCTCCATCGCCAGGGTCTTGCTGAAAGACCCGCCCATCGTCGTCTTCGACGAGGCGACCTCGAATATCGACACCGAGACGGAGGTCAAGATCCGGGAGGCCTTGAACGTCTTGACCCGCGACCGCACGACCTTCGTCATTGCGCACCGCCTCTCCACGCTGCATGACGTGGATCGTATCGTCGTGGTGGATCACGGGCGGATTGTGGAGCAGGGGACGCACGACGACCTCATGGCCCGCGGGGGGACGTATGCCGGGCTGTATGAGGCGCAGTTCCAAGTGTAGGCGTCACAGTCAGAGGTCAGAAGTGAGGATCAACGCGTGAGTCGTGAGGGGTAAGGCGGAACACGAGAGAGGATCGGTCTAGTGCCAAGGAGCGCGGGACGAAAAACGGTGGCGGTGATGAGGGGCCTGATGATGCTCTGCGATGCCTGCTACGACCAGGTGATGCAGGAAAAGCTGGCGGACCACAAGAACTACGTCAATGACCACGACGCGATGTTCGATACCATTTGCCTCGGCTGTACGGACATCAATCGTCCGCTCATCGACGACATGCTGGGCAGCTCGGAATAGGCGTCAACCGTCACTCGTCATGTTTACGCCTCTTCCCGTCGAAGTGCTTGCAACTGAGACATGAGTCCCTCCTCATGACGAATGGGAGAACACCGGGGGATTCTGTGGCACGAAGGGCGTGGAGCGGTCGGAGGGGGGAGGCTCTGGTTGAGCGTTTAGATCGTCTCGATGGCGGCGGGGGTCACCCGGCGGTCTTTGATCCAGAAGGCGCGAAGGTCCGGCGTGGTCTTATCCTCCAACGAGATGATGAGATAGGCCGCCTCGGGATAATAGGCCAGCCCCACATCGGTCATCGACGGGTAGGCCGGCGAATGGGTATGGGAGTGGTAGATGACGGTGAGATCCAGTTCGCGGGCCCGCATGTCTTTGAAGGCCGCCAACATTTCTTTGGGCTCCATGAAATAGGCGACTTCCGCGCGGGTCGACTCGGACAGGGCGGCCAATGGCTTCACATCGGCCTCATCGAACACCGCGACCGCGCGGGCATCCTGCGCCACCGTATTGGTGATACGGTAGTGCCGCGAGACCGTCCCGGGCGTACCCGCGAGCAGGCCGCAGCATTCGTACGGATCGAGTTCGCGCGCATGCGCGATCATGGCGCCGACGATGGAGTTCGGGATGCGAAGGATCGGCGGCATCACATCGAACAGGAGACGGCGTAGTCCTGCAACAGACTGGTGATGGTGGGATGAGGGCCGCACAGCCGGCAAGCCGGATCTTTCGGGCGGGAGACCTTGCGGAACTTCATGTCGAGGGCGTCGTAGATGAGGAGCTTGTCGGCCAACGTCTCGCCGATCCCCAGCACCTCCTTCACCGCTTCGGAGGCCTGCAGCACGCCGATCGTCCCTGCGAGCACGCCCAGGACCCCGGCTTCCTGGCAGCTCGGGACCATGCCCGCCGGCGGCGGCTCCGGGTACAAGCAGCGATAGCAGGGATAGCCCTGGTGCGGCTTGATGGTCGTCAATTGTCCCTCAAACCGGAAGATGCTGCCAGAGACCAGCGTCTTCTTGGCAAAAAAGCAGGCGTCGTTGATCATGAAGCGGGTCGAGAAATTGTCGGAGCCGTCCAGGATGATGTCGTAGTCCGGCAGAATCCCCATGATGTTCTCGGCGGTCACATGCTCCTGGTAGGTCTTGACCGCGATGTCCGGGTTCAGCGCGGAGAGGGTTCTCCGGCCCGATTCGACCTTGGGGACGCCGATCGTCGCCGTGCTGTGGAGGATCTGGCGCTGGAGATTCGAGAGGTCCACCACGTCGCCGTCGACCAAGCCGATGGTCCCGATGCCCGCCGCGGCCAGGTAAAGGGCCGCCGGCGAACCCAGGCCGCCGGCGCCGATGACCAGCACCTTGGCTTGGGACAACTTCTTTTGCCCCTTGCCGCCGACCTCCGACAGGATGATGTGCCGGCTGTAGCGCTGAATTTGGGAGTCAGTGAATTCCATAAGACCGTGAAGCGTGAAGCGTGAAGCGTGAAGCGTCACGGACCAGAAATTCGAGCGAGACTCTTTCGAAAACAACGTGTTTCATGACGAGATACGCTTCACGAACGACGCTTCACGAGATTATCCCACCACATTCAACTCGATCGGATCGACCAGGACGCCTTTTGTCTTCAGGCCTTCGACGGCCCGTTCGATCTCGGCCGTGTCGCCCGTCAGCTCGATGTCCATCCAGCCGGTGGTTTCCCGCACGTCCGCGCGGCGCACGTTGGTCACCACGCGGAACTCGTGGCCGATTTGGTAGATGATCGGCTCCTTGATCTTCTCTTCCGGGAACCGGATGTGAAAGCGCATGTTGGCCATCAGCAGCCTCCTGCGATGGCCGGCACGATCGACACGTCGTCGCCGCTCTTCAGGGCCGTGTCCTTGCCTTTCAGAAAGCGGATGTCTTCTTCATTGACGTAAACGTTCACGAAGCGGCGCAGCTCCCCCTGCTCGTCGCACAGCCGGTCCTTGATGCCCGGATAGGCCTGGTTCAGCCGGCCGATCAGATCGTCGATCGTGCTGCCTGCCGACTCTACTTCGCCCCGGCCCTTCGTCAAGGTGCGCAGCGGCGTCGGAATCCGAACCTTGATCATGCGTCGCCCCCTCCGTTCTTGCCCATCTTGAAGGTGTTCTGGAAGCTGACCAGGCTGGGCTGAATGCGGGTCGGCCGTCCCACCGCGTCGATGACGGCTTCCTGCGTCTTGAGCCCGTGGCCGGTGATATAGGCCACCGTCACGTCCTGACGCTTGATGGCGCCCTGCTTCACCAGCTTCTGCAGCACGCCGATCGTCACGCCGCCGGCCGTTTCGGCAAAGATGCCTTCGGTCTGCGCCAGCAGCTTGATCCCCTCCACCACGTCGTCGTCGGACACCGCGTCCATCGCGCCCCCGCTCTCGCCCGTGGCTTTCAACGCATAGTAGCCGTCGGCCGGATTGCCGATCGCCAGCGACTTGGCGATCGTCTTCGGCTTCACCGGCTTGAAGAAATCGCGGCCTTGCTTGTAGGCCGTCGCGATGGGCGAGCAGCCTTCCGCCTGCGCCCCGTTGACCTTGGTCGGCACGGCATTGATCAGGCCGAGCTTCTTCATCTCGTTCAGGCCCTTCCAGATTTTGGTCAGCAGCGAGCCGGAAGCCATCGGCGCCACCACGTGATCGGGCGCCCGCCAGCCGAGCTGTTCCACCATCTCGAAGGCCAGCGTCTTGGAGCCCTCCGCGTAGTAGGGACGGATGTTGATGTTCACGAAGGCCCACTGATGTTCGCCGGCGATTTCGCTGCAGAGCCGGTTCACATCGTCGTAGTTGCCTTCCACCTCGACCACGTTGGGTTTGTAGATCAGGTTCCCCAGCACCTTGGCCGCTTCCAGATCGGCGGGGATGAACACATAGCTGCGCATGCCGGCCGCGGCCGCATGGGCGGCGACGGAATTGGCCAGGTTGCCCGTGGACGCGCAGGCCACGGTCTCATAGCCCAGCTCACGCGCGCGAGTCAGGGCCACCGCCACCACGCGATCCTTGAACGACAGGGTCGGGTGGTTCACCGTATCGTTCTTGATGTACAACTCGTCCAGCCCCAAGTAGGCGCCCAGATTCTTCGCGCGCACCATCGGCGTGAGACCCGCATGGGGGCCGACCGTCGCCTGACCTTCGACCGGCAGCAGGTCGGCATAGCGCCACATGCTGCGCGGGCCCTCTTCGATCTTCTTGCGGGAGATGTTCGCCTTGATCTCCTCGTAATTGTACTTCACCTCCAGGGGGCCGAAGCACATCTCGCAGACGTGTATCGCCTTGGTGGGGTACTCCTTCCCACATTCACGACAGACGAGGGATTTCATTTTAGCCATGGTGTCCTCATTCCCAGAAGGAAATCATGGGTCAATAGTCATTGGAAAGAGCGGCGTCTCCGTGTCTCTCCGATGACCAGTGATCGATGACATCCTCTCACGTTCGCACCGCACAGATCTCGGCCTCGTGCTCGAACAGCTCCGTGATCGTGGGCGATTCGCCGCAGAGCGGACAATTCGGATTCCGCCGGACCTTGATCTCCCGCAAGGCCGTCTTCCGGGCATCGAAATCCAGCAGCCGATTCGTCAAGGGCTGCCCGATGCCCAACACCAGTTTCAATGCTTCCGTGGCCTGGATCGTCCCGATGATGCCGGCCAGCACGCCGATCACGCCGGCCTCCTGGCAGCTCGCCACCAAGCCCGGGGGCGGCGGCGTCTTGAACACGCAGCGATAGCAGGCGGATTTCTTGGGGATGATCGTCGTCACGCGCCCGTCGAAGCGCAGGATGCCGCCGTGCACCAGCGGTTTCTCGGCGAAGAAGCAGGCGTCGTTGATCAGGAACTTGGCCGGAAAGTTGTCCACGCCGTCGATCACGAGGTCATACTGGCCGATGATCTTCAAGGCGTTGGCTGCCGTCAGCCGTTCCTCGTGGGTGACCACGGCCACATCCGGGTTGATCGCCGCAATTTTTTCCTTGGCTGAGACCACTTTGGGTCGCCCCACGTCGGCGGTGTGATGGATGACCTGGCGCTGGAGGTTGCTCAAGTCCACGACGTCGCCGTCGATGAGTCCCAGCGTCCCCACCCCCGCGGCGGCCAGATAATAGGCGGCCGGCGAGCCGAGCCCGCCCGCGCCCACGATCAGGATCTTCGCCTGGGCGATTTTTTTCTGCCCCTTGCCGCCCACCTCGGGCAGGAGAATGTGCCGGCTATAGCGGGTGATCTGTTCGTCGGTGAATTGCATACAGCCGTTATGCGTGAAGCGGCAGACGTATGAGGTTGGAGGTTAGAGGTCCGAGGCGGGAGCTTCCGGCCTCAACCCTCAGACCTTCTAACCTCTAACAGTTCGACGAACGACGCTTCACGTTATTCTAGATGTTGAAATACTTCTCGATGCTGATGTAGCGCTCGCCGGTGTCGCAGAGGACGGTCACGACGTGCTTGCCCGGGCCCATCTCCTGCGCCACGCGCTGCGCCGCGAACACGTTGGCGCCGGAGGAAATGCCGACCAGGAGCCCTTCCTTCTTGGCCAGCAGCTTGGCCGTCTGATAGGCCTCGTCATCCGTCACCGTCACCACGCGATCCAGCACCGTCCGATTGAGCACCTTGGGCACGAAGCCCGCGCCGATGCCTTGAATCTTGTGTGGCCCCGGGTCGCCGCCGGAGAGCACGGGCGAGCCGGCGGGCTCTACCGCAATGATCTGGATCGCCGGATTCTTTTCCTTGAACACCTCCCCGCAGCCGGTGATGGTGCCGCCGGTTCCCACCGCGGCGACGAAGGCGTCGAACTTTCCGCCCAGCGCGTCCCAGATTTCCAGCGCCGTCGTCTTCTTGTGCATCGCCGGATTGGCCGGGTTCGAAAACTGGTCCGGCATGAAGTAGGACGGATTCTGCGCCACGATGTTTTCCGCTTCCTTGATCGAGCCGCGCATCCCTTCCCAGGCCGCCGTCAGCACGAGCTGCGCGCCGTAAGATGAGAGCAGACTCGCCCGCTCCATGCTCATGCTCTCCGGCATGACGAGGATCAGCTTGTAGCCGCGTACGGCGCTCACCAGCGCCAGGCCGATGCCGGTATTTCCGCTCGTCGGCTCCACGATCGTGGCGCCGGGCTTCAGCTTGCCCTGCCGCTCCGCCTCGTTGATCATGTTGAGGCAGATGCGGTCCTTCACGCTTCCGCCGGGATTGAAAAACTCCACCTTGGCCCAGACGGTGGCGCCCCCTTCCGGGGAGAGGCGGTTCAGGCGGACCAGGGGCGTGCGGCCGATCAGCTCGGTAATATCGTGATGTGACGGCATGGCTAGCGTCCGCCTCCCATGTAGAAGAGAAATTCCAACCGGTCTCCGTCCTTCACCATCGCGTGGTCGAGATGCGCGCGATCGACCATCTGGTCGTTCAGCTCCACCGCCACCATATGGGGATCGATGTTCTTGGCTTTGAGGATGGCCGAGACCGTGGTCCCCTGCACCTCCTCTGGCTTGCCGTTGATTTTTACCTGCATCGTAGCCGATACTCCCAACTTGGCCTAAACGCTCAAGAATCTTTCAACTGTAACGAACGGCGTGAGGCCTTGTCAATGGCCGTCCCTGAGGCTTGACTTTCCACGTCTTGGTCGGCAGGATGCCGCTTCCTCAGCAAATTCTGAGAGACCGGCTGATCAAGACCTCCGCTCCCTCGTGGGGGGCGTCGGACGATTCGTTCAAAAGTCTCTTCGAGCCGTGAAGTGATCGAGTGCCGCGGCGCTTCCTGTCCACACGGGCTATCCCATGAAACGCTACGTCATGACGTCGATGCTGGACGGGGCGGCCGTTACCCCGGCCGATCTGAAGTCGCGCTTGTTGACGGGCCTCGTACTGGAGGAGCCGGCAGGGACATGAGGCGGATGTTCCCTCTGGTCTCGCTTCTGCTGGTGATGCTGCTGTCGTGGGTGGCCGCGGCCTCCGGGGCGGCGGCGGTCGAGGTCTACTACGCGCCGGAGGATCTGCCCGGCGACCGGCTCGCCTCACTGTACGATCAGGCCCAGCGCTACCTCTACGTGTCGGTGTACCGGCTGACCTATCCGCCGATTGTGCGGGCGTTGGTGGCTGCCGAAAAGCGGGGCGTGGACGTGCGGGTGTTGACCGATCGCGAGGGGCTCAATGATCCGAAGATGGAGTCGGCGATGACGACGCTGCATCTCGCGGGCGTGCCCATTCGCGTCAATCGGCATGAGGCGCTGATGCACTTGAAGCAGGCCGTGATGGACGATGAGGTGAATACGTCGGGCTCCATGAACCAGACCGGTAGCGCCAATCGCTACAACGATGAACGGTTGGACGTGCTGCGCGATCATGCGACGACGGTGAAGGCGCGGGAGAAGTTTCTGTCGATGTGGAAGGATGAGGAACGGTTTCGCCCGTGGAAATAGGGCAGAAGGCTGAGGTTGAGGGTAAGGTTCAGGAACCTGGCGACGAAGGATTGCTGAGTGATGACCGAACGAACGGATGTGGTGGTGATCGGGGCGGGGGGCGGGGGCGCCGTGCTGGGGCTCGCCTTGGCGCAGAAGGGACTCCGCACCATGGTCCTGGAGCAGGCGCCGGGGCCGCCGGGTGGCTTGCGTGGGGAAATCCTGCAGCCCAACGGGCAGCGAGTCCTCGATCAACTGGGGCTGCTCGACAAGCTGCCCAAGAAGGCCGTGCGGGAGGTCCGGTTCTTTCATTTCTTGCAGGCCGGTGGAGCCCACCTCTGTACCGTGGATTACGAGATGCTCCCGCCGCCTTACAACCGGGCCGTGGTGACGCTGCCGAATGTGGCCCACCATGTGATACTGGATGCCTATGAGCAGGCTGCGCCCGGTGGTCTGCGGTATGGGGCCACGTTCAAGGGCGTGCGGCGAGACGGGAGCCGCGTCACCGGCGTATGGGCGGAACAACAGGGGAAAGCGGTCGAGATCGAGGCGACGTTGGTGGTGGGCGCCGACGGAGCGCGTTCGAAGGTTCGGGAGGAGCTCGGCATTCCGGGGGCGTTGCATCTCTATGACGAGGCGTACCTGATCGGCC
>SWDL01000399.1:82943-90865 GCA_005116795.1 Nitrospira sp.
GGCTGTCATGGGCTACCCGTTCGGCGGAGGGGAGAAGTCCCGCACCATGGCGATTTCGATCTCGTCCTGCGAGGACAGCCCCCGATTACGAATGTACACCTGCCAGCCCGGTTGTTGTCGGAGACGGTCGAACAGGAGCTTCATCAACTCGGGCTTGATCTGCTTCTCCCATTCCTGCAGCCAGGCATAGTGATCCGCCTCCCCTTCGTACGATTCGGGGAACTGGGCTTCCAAATTAAAGCGAAAGCGAAAGTCCTTTGCTTCTCGAAACATTCCTATCCTTACCTGGTATGCGAGGTTGCGAGCCCCCCGAACCTGCTCCTATAATAGCCGATACAAGACCCTGAAGGGAGATGCACCCATGCCGATCTATGAATATATCTGCCAGGAATGCCGCCACCGATTTGAGTTGCTGGTCAGCGCCTCCACCATCCCGGCTTGCCCCTCGTGCAAGACGACAAAGCTGGAGAAGCAATTCTCGGCCTTCGGCGTCGGAGGCACCGCCGACTGGAATAGCTCCTCCGGACCAGGCACCTGCGGGAGCTGTGGGGATCCGCGTGGGCCTGGGTCATGCTCGATGAATTGACCGGACTTCAGCCATCATGTCTGACACCAACGAGCGCCAGCGCCAACGTGCGACTGCCTCCTCCCCAAGTCACGGCGCAAGCCTTCTCTCTCACGCTCCTGATGACTCTGCTCTGGCTCTCCCCTGGGTGGAGTCAGGACGCGAATACGGTCCGGCCCTTACTGACGGGGCCCCTCAGTCGTCTCACCACGATTTTTCCTGGCAACACGCACCTCCTCATTGAGACCAAGGCTATCGAGGCCTTCCTCGACACGTTGGACGGGAGCCCGCCCGATTGGGCCACCGTGTACGGACATGGCCACCATGATCCGGGGCACGATGACCGCTTGTTCACTCTGAATCGCGAGCGGGATGCGAAACGCGAGGAGAATCCCGCGCTCCAGTGGCGGGTTGCCTTCGTCTGGTCCGGCGAGCTCTCCGGCTACGATCCGAAGACCGGCGGGTTCAGTGTGGCGCTGGGGCCCAAGTTCAATCCCACGCGCTGGGGCGTCGTCCGTTTCAAATACGAGGACCTGCCGTCGAACCTTATCGCGGCGCCGAATCCTCGCCAACGCACCAAGTTGCGGAAGCAGTTCGAGAAAGGTCAGAAGATCGAAGTGCACGTCGTCATGACCGGCCGGCTCATTCCGAACGAATCCATCATCTACGACTTCTCCCACGATCAGGAAGGCCTCGGCCTCATCATGCCGGTCGTCCGCATCGAGCGGGTGGATTATCTGCTGGTGAGATGACGGTCATGTCAATGGCCCCTTGCGTCGTATGCCTCTTTGGCGGTATTGCCGCTGGATCACGGCAGACATACCATCTCCGCTATTGACTCGTGTGGAGAAGATGCTGATGCGTGAGCTGCCGAAGAATCAAGAGATCAGATGCTTGGCCGGGCTCGGTCCTCATGCCCGCAGGTCTCCCCGGTCAGAGCCACGCCGCTTCAGGCCTCTCTTGTGCGGTACGGTCATCCTGTCCGCTGGTCTGCTGCTGATCGGATGTTCCGTCCGCGTGGAGTACTTGACGGATGATGTCTTTCCCGCGCGGGACAGCCGGGCATCGGTCGAATGGCTGGAGGCAGAGCCGAACCGGCCGTACCATGAGCTGGCCCGTATCACGGTGAGTCAGACGTTTGCCGGCGAGGAGCGACTTCGGCAGATGATTCTGGATCGTGCCCGCGATCTGGGGGCGGATGCAGTGTTGGATGGCGGGATGACTCTGGACATCACTCCGGGGGCTCCTCCGTACTTCGAGCCGGCGCTCTTCGGTTCGGAGAGCCCCTACTACGAATCGGGGCTGCTGGGTCCCAAGGGCGCCGCCTTCGGTTTCTACGGCTATGGCTGGTACAGCCCCTTCTCCTCGAATCCGTTCATCTTGACCCAGGGAGCGACGGATCAACCCAGGGTGGCTAAGTCCTTGTCCGCGGTGGCGATCCGCTATCGGCCGGAGGCAGGTGTGAACGGGACGCCGTGAGGCGCACTCGCGGCGCCTTCGGTCGATCGTCTGTTCCTGGGAATTCAGGAGGCATCTTTTGCGCACCGGATTCCCGCGCCGCTGGGGCGGTCGTCGGGAAGACCGTAGTCCCGGTCGGTGGTGCGAAGGCTTTTCTCCCCTTTGATCCAGGAGCCGCCGCGCAGGCCTTTCAGTAGTTTTCCGTTGGGGCCTTGCGGATCCGACAACGGCGCGTTGAGATACGAGTAGGGCTCGTACCAATCTGACACCCATTCGGCCACATTCCCGGCCATATCGAGAAGGCCGTAGGGGCTGACGCCTTCCGGGAAGCTGCCGACGGGTTTCGTCAGTACTTCACCGTTGAGCCCCTGTTCTCGTGAGAGGCGCGCGCCCTCGCCGGTCTTCCAGAAGGCCGTGAACTGTTCGATGGAGAGAAAGTTGACGGTTCCGCCGACCCAGTAGCCTGCGCTGTTGGCCTTGGTCCAGTCCCACTCGTTGCCCCAGGGGTAATGGCGGCCGTCGGCGCCGCGCGCCGCTTTTTCCCATTCTGCTTCGGTCGGCAGTCGCGCGCCGCGCCAGCGGCAGTAGGCGAGGGCATCCAGCCAACTCACGTTGACGACCGGATGCTGGGCGATGGCGGGAAAGAGCAACCCGTGGGGCCAGAGAGTCACGCGTGGATTGTCATTGGCGGGCGGCCGATGGCCGGTGGATTCGACGAAGCGCGCATAGGCGGCGTTCGTCACCTCGGTTCGATCCATCCAAAAGGCGCTGATGAAGACTTTCCGTTGCGGGCTTTCGTCCGAGAAAGCCTCGCTGTCTGCCGGGCTTCCCATCAGGAACTCCCCAGCAGGGATCAGCACCATGTTGTCAGGAGGGGAAGAGCTGGTGGCTGACGGCGTATGGCCGATGGTCAGAAAGAGGAGGAGCGCCGACAGAACTATGCGCTGAGCGCGGAGGGCCGTCAGCTTTTCTTGAGTCCGCAGGCGCGGGCGACGGCGTCGCGGTAGCGGAGCCAGAGCTGCAGGGTGGTCTTGAGGCACGTGAGAATGGCCTGTCGGCGACGCCGCTCCGTGACGTAGTCGAGCACCATGGCATAGGCGTCGTGACGATGTCCAGCCTCGACCTTCTGATGGGCGCGGATGAGGTCCATGCAGTCCGGGGAGAGCCTGTGATGCTGGACCAGGGGATGATGCCGCACGTAGTCCTCGATCTCCTCCGAGGTCTTGAGTTTGGATGGGTGGAGAATTTCCTGCCGGTCCTTCACGCTCCCTTCGACGAAGATCGTCATGACGGCCGATCCTATGGCCCAATCTTGATGCGCGGTCATGCGGTCGAGCCACCGGCGATAGGTCGTGGCGGCGGGCAGCAGGCGGCTCGGTTCGAAGTCTTTTTCGCTCAAGCCGAGGCCGCGCATCATGACGAGGAAGAGATCTGGATGAGATTTTCCCAGTGAGAGGCCGCCCGTGTCTTCCTCGAAAATATTCTCCGCGAGCATGCGGCGAACCGGGGCGGGGGGATTCTGGCCGTGGACCCGCGCCAACAAGACCGGAAAGTCCCTGACATAGACGCCGTATTCCTGGACGAAGTGAATCTTGAGCTGTGCCTTCGTGACGGCTTCGCCTGCGAAATGCGGCCAGGCCCAGTGATGCTTCTGGTCCATCACGCGGAGGAGCTGCTCACGGAAATCTTTTGCGGAGGAGCGCGTCGCTGGTTTCATGCCTGGTCTCTTGTGCAATGGAGTGAGGTCCAGTTAGAATTCGGCAGATTTCAGAGAGGACTTGACCCAATGAATCCGGTCACGCTCCAGAATCCCGACGAGATCCTTAGCTTTTTAGCAGATGTCAGCCTTCGGGGCCAGGGGTTTACCAGCGAATGTCTGATGGACGATGTGCTGGACGAGGGGTTCACCGAGCCCATTTATTTGAATGCGTCCGGTGAGGATCCCGATGCGCTGTATAAGGGCATCCCCAACGCCTGGGCCATCTATCAAGTGCGGGAGTGGAAGCGGGTGCTCACGGTGTCCGGCGGGGCCGGCAAAGAGCGACGGGTCAAGGTCACTGAGACGCCGTAGAGACGGCGTTCTCCTGAGGTCAGATTCGTGCGACGGACAGCCATACGGACAGTCATGATGGTGTTGGGTATCACCGGAGGCCTGCTCGTGGCCGGGGTCGTGGCGGCCCTTCGCGTCTGGCCCTATGTCAATGCGGCGGAGACGGGGGGGGAGCCCCGGCTACCCCGATCTTCAGCCCAAGACCTATCCGATGGAGCTCAATCGCCTGGTCGACGTGTCGCGGACGGTGGCGGATCGCATGCCGGGATGGAGTCGGGTGACCGGCGGATTCGGCGCGCATGAGATCAACGCCACGGTGACCAGCGCCCTGTTTCGGTTTCAGGATGACATCACGATTCGGGTGACGCTCCAGGGGCAGGGCGCGATGGTGTGGGTGCGGTCGGCGTCGAGGATCGGTCGCTGGGATTTCGGTCAGAATGCGCGGACCATTCGCGCCTTCTTGACTGAGCTGGATCGGGCCCTGCCGCAGGAGTCGGCACAACAGTGAAGCTCATCACACTGATCGAGCCCACCGATGAAGGAGAGCTGGCCCTGATCAAGAGCTTGTTGGACGGCAATGACATCCGCTACGTGGTCCAGAACGAGCATTTTGGCGGACTGTACCCGGGACTGTCGTTGCCGTTCAACCGGCGGCTGGTGATGGTTGAAGAGCAGGAGTACGATCGCGCGGGGCTGCTGCTGAGTGAATTGCGGCGTGACCAGGCGCCACGACAAGCGGGCTAACCGGCCTATTTCGAGAACCAGCCGCCGACCAGTAGGCCTTCTTCAAAGTACAGGTACCGGTGGCTCACCTTCGAGGCATCCTTCCAATCCTCGTAAATCCACTCCTCGCGACGGATGCCTGCATCGGTGTGAGAGACGTGGATGGTGTAGGGTCCTCCCCAGGCCTTCAGCACCTGATCTTTCGTCATGCCGGCCATCACCCGCTTTTCCTGGATGTGCTTCTCGAAGGTGGGGTCCAGCAGCCCCGGCAGAAATCGCCAGCCCAACATCAGAAGAACGAACGTGCCCAGCAGCATGTAAATGGTCACCCGGACTTCACGTCGGCAGAGGAAGGGGGGGGCGGTGGCGGCAGACGCGTCCGCCGGAGCGGTCTGAGGAGCGTTCGGGACGGCCGGCGCCTGTGATTCCCTGTGCGTCGTCATACGGCACGTAGTCTAACGGGTCGTGGAAGCTGAAAGCAATTGGCCCGACGTTCAGCCTGGGGCAATGCTAAGAAGGCGGCATTGAACAATGGCATCCTCTCGGTGGCGTGGCCTGAGGTCAACGAATGGGAGCGAGGTCTGCAGGGAACGCGATGGCCTTCTCTCGAAGCGATCGGAATGATTCAGTTTCTTGCGGGCTAGGGGGTGATCCAGTATAGTGGAATGCTTATGAAGAATCTGGATCACCCGGTGTGAATCCCCATGCCGCAGCACGACACGGTCACCGCTGAACTCGACGCGCTTCTCCACCGACGCATCCTCATCCTCGATGGCGCGATGGGCACCATGATCCAGCGCCACAAGCTGGATGAGGCGGCGTTCCGCGGCGAGCGGTTCATGGATTGGAAGCAGGATCTCAAGGGCCACAACGATCTCCTTAATCTGACGCAGCCCTCCATCATCGAGGACATCCACCGTCAGTACCTGGAGGCGGGCGCGGATCTCGTCGAGACGAATACGTTCAACTCCCAGTCCATTTCTCTGGCCGACTATCACATGGACTCGCTGGGCTATGAGCTGGCCAAGGCCGGGGCGGAATGTGCGCGCCGAGCCGTGGCGACGGTCTGTGCAACGCAGTCGGGGCGCCGCTGCTTCGTGGCCGGCGCGATCGGGCCGACGACCAAGACCTCCTCGATCTCGACCGACGTCAATAATCCCGCCGCGCGGGGGACGACCTACGAGGCACTCGTCACCGCCTACGCCGATCAGGTGCGGGGCCTCCTGGATGGCGGCGCCGATATTCTCATGGTTGAAACCATCTTTGACACGTTGAACGCCAAGGCGGCGTTCTTTGCCATTCAGCAGGTCTTCGATGCCGGCGCGCGCCGGGCGCCGATCATGGCTTCCGTGACCTTTATCCAGGCGGGCAGCAATCGCGGGGTGACGGGCCAGACGGTCGAAGCCTTCTGGAATTCGATCTCCCACGTGCCGCTCTTGAGCGTGGGCATGAACTGTGCGCTGGGGCCGAAGGAAATGCGGCCGCTGATCGAGGAACTCTCGACCATCGCGCCGATCTACGTGAGCAGCCATCCCAATGCCGGGTTGCCCAATCCGTTGCTGCCGACCGGCTTTCCGGAAACGCCGGATACGCTGGCGCCGCAGTTGCGCGAATGGGCGCGGAACGGCTGGCTGAATATCGTCGGCGGGTGCTGCGGCACGACGCCGGCTCATATCAAGCTCATCGCCGAGGCGGTGCGGGATCTCCCTCCGCGCGTGCCTCCGGTGATCAAGCCGTACACCCGATTGAGCGGGCTGGAAGCGGTCACGATTCGGCCCGAGTCCAACTTCGTGAATATCGGCGAACGCACGAACGTGACCGGGTCGCCGGCCTTTGCGAAATTGATTCTGGCCGGGGACTACGAGTCGGCCTTGTCGGTGGCGCGGCAACAGGTCGAAGGCGGGGGGCAGATCATCGACATCAACATGGATGAGGGCATGCTGGACTCCAAGGCGGCCGTGGAGAAATTCCTCCGCCTGGTGGCTTCCGAGCCGGATATCTGTCGCGTACCGATCATGGTGGACAGCTCCAAGTGGGAGGTGCTGGAGACCGGCCTGAGAAATATTCAAGGCAAGGCGATCGTCAACAGCATCAGCCTGAAAGAGGGTGAGGCCAAGTTCGTCGAGCAGGCGACGCTGGTCCGGCGGTACGGCGCGGCGGTCATCGTCATGGCCTTCGATGAACGGGGCCAGGCGGACACGCTCGACCGGAAGAAGGAGATCTGCGCGAGGGCGTACAGGATTCTGACCGAGCGGGTGGGGTTTCCACCCCAAGATATCATCTTCGATCCGAATATCCTGACAGTGGCGACCGGCATCGACGAGCATAATAATTATGCCGTTGATTTCATCGAGGCGACGCGGTGGATCAAAGAGAATCTGCCCTGCGCCAAGGTCAGCGGCGGAGTCAGCAATATCTCCTTCTCCTTCCGCGGCAACAATGGGGTGCGGGAAGCGATGCACGCGGCCTTTCTCTATCATGCCATCAAGGCCGGCCTTGACATGGGCATTGTGAATGCGGGCCAGTTGGCGGTCTACGAGGAAGTGCCGAAAGACTTGCTGGCGCTGGTCGAAGACGTGTTGTTGAATCGGCGGCCTGAGGCCACGGAGCGCCTCGTCGCCTTCGCCGAGACGGTGAAGCAACAGGGCAAGGCGGCGGTCAAGGACGATGAATGGCGGAATGGCGCGGTGGAGGATCGCCTGGCCCATGCGCTGGTGAAGGGCATCACGGACTACATCGATCGGGACGTCGAAGAAGCCCGACAGAAATACCCGAAGCCGCTGCAGATCATCGAAGGACCCTTGATGGCCGGCATGAACGTCGTGGGCGATCTCTTCGGGTCGGGCAAGATGTTTCTGCCCCAGGTGGTCAAGAGCGCCCGGGTCATGAAAAAGGCCGTGGCCTATCTCCAGCCCTTCATGGAGGCGGAGAAACAGCGATCCGGCGCGGCCCGATCCAACGGCAAGATCCTGCTTGCGACGGTGAAGGGCGACGTCCACGACATCGGCAAGAACATCGTCGGGGTGGTGTTGGGCTGCAATAACTACGACGTCATCGATCTTGGGGTCATGGTCTCCTGCGAGAAGATTCTCGCCACGGCGCGCGAGCAGGAGGTGGATATCATCG
>SWDL01000399.1:90965-102929 GCA_005116795.1 Nitrospira sp.
GTTTGTCTCGCTGTCGACGGGCGGAGGCGGGGAACCGTTGCGTCCCGGGGGTCGAATCCGCGACACGGAATCAGGTCTGGATATCGAGGAGCTGGTCAGTCAGTATGTGCATGGCAAGGTGAAATAACGTCGAGTGTAGAGGAGGGCGCATGAAGCACGGCACACAGATCCGGCGAGGGACGTGGCGTCTGGCGCTGGTCGGCCTCGCGATGATCGCCGGGTGGGGCGGACTGCCTCTTTTCGCATCGGCGGCTTCGCCGACTGAAGCCGTGAAGAGCACCATTACCCAGGTGATCAAGGCGCTGGAAGACCCCGAGTTGAAGAAGCCGGCTCGGACGGAAGACCGCCGCCGGACACTCGAAACCATCATCGGCGAACGCTTCAGCTACTCGGAGATGGCCAAGCGCGCCTTGGGGGCGCAGTGGCCCAAGCTGCAGGACAAAGAGCGCAAGGAGTTTGTCGAGCTGTTCCAACGGCTGCTGTCCGCCAGCTATGCCGACAAGATCGAGGGCTACACGGGAGAACAGGTCTTCTACTTGAGCGAACGGAAGGAGGACAACTACGCGGAGGTCCGGACGAGAGTCACCTCCGGCAAAGCTGAGATTCCGCTGGACTATCGGATGATCAGCAATTCCGACGACTGGCGGGTCTATGACATCATTGTCGACGGGGTGAGTCTGGTCAAGAACTACCGGGGGCAGTTCGACAAGATCCTCCGCGAATCCTCCTACACGGAACTGGTGGAGAAACTTCGTCAGAAGGTGGAGAAACCCAAGAGCTCCCCGCCAGACGGCAAGTGAGCGTCGGGACACCGGTGACACCGCATGAAGGTCCATCTCCGGGGTGTCCGCGTCGTTCTGGGCCTGACCGTCGCCGGCTTCCTGGGTCTGATGCAGATCGAGGCGCAGGCGGAGGTCAAGACCATTCCCATTCCCTCCGTCGCCACCACCCGAAACGACGGGAATGACGTCGGGCTGATCGCGCCGACGCTGATCACCAAACCCGACGGCGATCTCCAGTACATCGTCGCGCCTCTGCTGATCCGCAACTCCATCGTGGGGATGCGGGGGGCGATCAATGTGTTTCGGTTCGATTCAGGGGGACGTGAGCTCCGCTTCATCGCGTCGATGAGCGAGAAGATCGAGCGGAAGCTGGTCTTGAGCTATTTCGATCCGGCCTTGGGCAACGGGCGCTATTCGGTGTTCGTCGGCGGGACCTTTTTTAAGAATGCGACGTCCCGATTTTTCGGCATCGGTAACGGCACGCAGTTGGGGGATGAAACCAACTACACGGCACGGGAGGGGCGGGCCAATTGGCGGTTCGGCCTCTACCTCAACGAGGTCACGCAAGTCACCGTGGGGCAACGGTTTCGCGAGGTCACCCTCCAGCGGGGCGCCACCGATCTGCCGTTCTCGGTGGAGCGGTTCGGTTCGGTCGACGGCATTCAAGGGGGCACCATCCTGGGACATCGGGCCTCGTTCTTCTACGATACGCGCGACAGCCTGGTGGCCCCGACGGACGGCACGCAGATTACGGCCTTTGCCGAGCTGAATCAGAATCTGCGCAATGGAGACCATCCGGTCTTCTACCGCTATGGGCTCGAAGCGAAGAAATTGATCCCGTCCGAGTCAAAGCGAAACATTTTGGTCATCCGCGCCGATCTCCAGACGACGTTCGGTAAACAGGTCCCATTTTTTGAGCGGAGTTCGTTAGGTGGGCAGAACAATTTACGCGGGTACGGGGTGGACCGGTTCATCGACGACCATCTGATCGCCGTGAACATCGAGGAGCGTATCCATCTCATGCGGGCGCACTTTCTCAACGTGGCGGCTGAGTTTGAAATCGCGCCGTTCGTGGACATCGGAAAGGTCTTCAATACGTTTCAAAAACGCCAGCTTCAGGACTATCAAATCACGCCGGGCATCGGATTTCGGGCCATGGTGCGGCCGAGTGTGGTCGGTCGCGTGGATTATGGGTACAGCAAAGAAGGTGGGGCCGCGTTCGCGGGTCTGGATTTCCCGTTCTGAGTGGTCGCCGGTGGGGCGGCGGCGTGGAGCGAGACGGGGTTTGCGGCGCGCCGGCCTCGCTCTCGTGGTGCTCGCCGTGTTCATGGTGTTCGGGGCCGGCCGTGCCGCCGCCGCAAGCCAAGGATTCGGCCCATTCCCGGTCCGGAACTTCCAGGCGTTTCAGCAGCTCGTGCTGGGCATGCCGGGGGATCGCGCCACGGTGCTGAAGCCTCAGGAGTGGGATCTTCGTGTCGAGCTTGCCGAGACCGCCAGCGTCTATCGGGAGCAGACTCCCCAAATCACCGCCGCAGTCAAATTTGAAACCCTTCGTTCAGGGGTCTTCTTCCGGTACGGTCTGACGGAACGGCTGGAGGTCGGAGCGGAACTGCCGATCTTCTATCGCTCCAGGGGATTCTTGGAGGGGGCGATCACTCAAGTGGAACGTGTGACAAGCGGGGTGGCGCCGGTCCGTGCGGGCTTCAAGGACACCAGCTTCGCGTTTAATACCACGAGGAACGGAGGCCCCTTATTCAAGGGGGCCGACGATCACGTGGGTCTCGGGGATATGACGCTGAGCGGCAAGTATCAAGTGATGAAGCAGGAGTTCGGTCTGCCGGCGGTCTCGCTCCGCTTTGCTCTGAAGCTGCCCACGGGAGATGAGGATCGGACATTCGGCAGCGGGAGGACGGACCTGGGAGTGGGCCTTGCCGTGGATAAGGCGCTTTCAGAGCGCTGGATGCTGTATGGGAATCTCAATGGCATTCTGCCGACCGGTCGAGTAGCCGGGTTGGAGGTCGGGCCCATGCTCACGGGCCTGGCTGCGGTGGAATACCGCTGGTCTCCGACATTCTCCCTGGTGGCCCAATTAGAAGGGTATACCAGTCCCTTTCGGAATACGGGAGCCGCATTTCTTGATAAGGGGGTGACGGAGGGCACGCTCGGATTCAGCTATCTGGCCAGTGACCGATATCTTTGGCAAGTCTACGGCGTAGAGAATATCGATTATCCCACGGGGAGCGCTGCGGATTTCACGCTGGCCACGGTTCTGACCTATCGATTCAGGCAATAGTCTTCGATAAGGGGAAAGGAAAGGACTGAGCGCCACGAAAACTTGACAAGCCCCGAGGGGCTGTGGGAGACTTCGCCAACGTAACCTACATATAGCCGCCGCCCTTCTCCCCGGGCTTCCGATCCCTCTACTTGGTTTGCCCCATGCTACTGGCCCCGTAAGGGAATACAGGGTTGGGCTCATTGAAGGAGTCAACGACCATGGCCTTGTTGAAATCAATCAATAGTCCCGCGGATTTGAAGCGAATTGCACCGGAGCAATATCCGGCCCTGGCTCAGGAAATCCGCGAGGAGATTCTCTCGGTGGTCTCCCATGTCGGCGGCCATCTGGCCTCCAACCTGGGCGTGGTGGAGCTCACCATCGCCCTCCATTCCATTCTGGACACGCCGAAGGACAAGATTGTCTGGGATACCAGCAATCAAGCCTATACCCATAAACTCTTGACCGGCCGGCGCGAGCGGTTCCACACCCTTCGTCAGTACGGCGGATTGAGCGGGTTCTGCAAGCGGGAGGAGAGCGAGTACGACACGTTCAATGCCGGCCATGCAGGCACCGGGGTGTCGGCGGCCTACGGCATGGTCGAAGCCCGTGAACTCCTGGGAGGTGGCCACAAGATGGTCTGCGTCGTCGGGGACGGGGCGCTGACGGCTGGGATGACGCTGGAAGGGCTGCATCACGCCGGCGGAACCGGCAAGGACTTCCTCGTCGTGTTGAACGACAATCAAATGTCCATTTCGCGCAACGTGGGAGCCATTTCCTCCTACCTCAATCGCACCTTCACCGGCGACTTCTATACCAAGATTCGTGAAGAAGCCGCGCATTTCCTGGAAGCGATTCCTCACATCGGCGGGGACATGAAGAAGTTCGCGCGGCGGGCCGAGGAATTGGCCAAGGGCGTGGTGCTCCCGGGGCTCTTGTTTGAGGAGCTGGGCTTTCGCTATGTGGGGCCCATCGACGGACACAATTTTGAACATCTGTTGCCCTCGTTGCACAACGTCGTCAAGCTCAAGGGCCCGACCCTCCTGCACGTGATTACCAAGAAAGGGCTGGGCTACGAACCTGCCATGAAGAATTCGGTCTGGTTCCACGCCTGTCCCGCCTTCATCAAGGAGACCGGCGAGCCTGCAAAGAAAGCCGTCCGGCCGAGCTACACGACGATCGCGGTGAATACGCTCGTGAAGGCGGCGCGGGCCGACAAGCGGATCGTGGCCATCACGGCGGCGATGTGTGATGGCACCGGGCTGAACGCCTTCGAGAAAGAGTTCCCCAACCGGCTCTATGACGTCGGCATCGCCGAGCAGCATGCGGTCACCTTTGCAGCCGGGTTGGCGGCGCAGGGGGCCAGGCCGGTCGTGGCGATGTACTCGACCTTCTTGCAGCGCGCCTACGATCAGGTGGTGCATGACGTGGCGACGCAGAACTTGCCGGTCGCCTTCTGTATCGACCGCGGCGGGCTGGTCGCGGAAGACGGCACCACGCACCACGGCGCGTTTGACTACGCCTATCTGCGCCATGTGCCGAACATGGTGGTGATGGCGCCGAAGGACGAGAACGAACTCCAGCACATGGTGAAAACCTCCGTGACGCACGACGGCCCCGCGGCCGTGCGCTATCCGCGCGGGGTCAGCCTGGGCGTCGCGATGGATCCCGAGCCTGTGGCCTTGCCGGTCGGCAAGGGCGAGTTGCTGGCGGACGGCACGGACGTGGCCGTCATCGCGGTGGGCGCTCCGGTCTGGCAGGCCGCACAGGCGGCCGAGCGGCTCCGGCGCGAGGGCATCTCCACGGCGGTGGTCAATGCGCGGTTCGTGAAGCCGCTGGATGCGGAACTCATCACGCGGATCGCGAAGCGGGTCCGGTATCTGGTGACCGTCGAAGAAGGGACGCGCATGGGCGGGTTTGGCTCTGCGGTGCTCGAAGCTCTCTCTGACGCGGGTGTCACGCATCTGACCACGAAGCTCATCGGGCTTCCGGATTGGTACGTCGAACAAGGGCCTCAGGACCTGCTTCGTGAAAAGTACGGGTTGACCGCGGAAGGCATCTACCAGGGCGTGAAAGACCTCTTGGGGAAGAGCCCGGTCGACGCGGAGACCGTCGCCGGCCACTCACGCGTGAGAGATTTCATGACGGCCGGGGACGAGCAGGGGAGCTGATTGGAGACGTGACGCGTGAGGCGTGAAACGTGAAACGGGTTTAACGGCAAAGCGAATGCATATCACAAGAAGGAAGACCAGGCAGATACAGGTCGGCAACGTCAAGATCGGTGGTGGAGCGCCGGTGTCGGTGCAGTCCATGTGCAGCACGGACACCAGGGATGTGGCTGCCACTATCGAGCAGATCCGCCAACTCGAGGCGGCCGGGTGCGAGCTGATTCGCGTCGCGGTGCCCGATACAGAGGCCGCGGCCGTCCTGCCCAAGATCAAGGCGGCGATGACCGTGCCGTTGATCGCCGACATTCATTTCGACCATCGCCTCGCCCTTGAGGCGGCCAAGGTCGTCGATTGCGTCCGCATCAATCCCGGCAACATCGGCGCCTGGTGGAAGGTCGAAGAAGTCATCAAGGCCGTCAACGATCGAGGGATTCCCCTCCGGGTCGGTGTCAACGGCGGCTCGCTCGAACGGCCTCTGTTGGAGAAGTACGGCTACCCCACCGCAGAAGCGCTGGCGGAGTCGGCCTTGAACGCCGTGAACGCGCTCGAAGACGTCGGCTTTACGAACATGAAGGTGTCGCTCAAGGCTTCGGATGTGCACATGGCCATCGATGCCTACTATCTGTTTGCGCAGCAGAGCAACTACCCGCTGCATATCGGGATTACCGAGGCGGGGACCGCCATGACCGGGGCCGTGAAATCCGCCATCGGGCTCGGCTGGCTGTTGACGCAGGGTATCGGCGATACGTTGCGCGTGTCGCTCGCGGCCGATCCGGTCGAAGAAGTGAAAGTCGGGTTTGAAATCCTCAAGTCGCTGGAACTGCGCCACCGTGGGATCAACGTCATCGCCTGTCCCACCTGTGGCCGCGTGGAAATCGACGTCGTGAAGTTGGCCAACGAGCTGGAAAAAAAGCTCGGCCACATCAAGACCCCGTTGAACGTCTCGGTCCTCGGCTGCGTCGTGAACGGGATCGGCGAAGGGAAAGAGGCGGACATCGGCATCGCGGGCGGCGAAGGAAAGGGCATTCTGTTCAAGAAGGGCAAGCTGGTCCGCAAAGTGCCGATCGACGAGCTGATGGACACCCTCATCACCGAAGTCGAACTCATGGCGAAAGAGCAGGAAGCCGAAGGCAGCGCCCAGCCTTCCGTCTCAGGCCAGCACGGTCATGCGGCTCACACCCAAGGGCCCGAGAAGCCGTCCACGTTGCTCCGCGAAATCCCCGTCCTCTCCTCTCGCTCGTAGCCGGCGTATTCGCAATCAGAAGCATGCCGCGCTGTCCCAAGACTTGATGCAGCGACAAATCCGTGTATACTGAAGCCTCGTCTTGTCACACCAAGCGGTTCTCCATCACAACGCGGTGAGAGTTGATCAGTGCCGGACAGGGCACTGAGCCGGTTGTTCGTGCCGGTGATCTGTTGAGTAACGACATGGCAAAGAAAGCGAAGCCGGCTCCCGCCCCGGAGCCCGAAAAGAAGCCCGCCACCCGAGCCGCCAAGCCGACCCAGACCGTCACGGCGGTGGAGATGGGCGCGCGACAGCGAGAAATTTCCGTTTCCGAGTTTTTCACCAAGAATCGGCATTTGCTCGGCTTCGACAACCCGCGCAAGGCGCTCCTGACCTGCGTGAAGGAAGCCGTCGATAATGCCCTGGATGCCTGCGAGGAAGCCGGCCTTCTGCCGGACGTCACGGTGGCGCTGGAAGTCGTGCCGACGGGCGGGAGCACCCCGCAGGCGAGTCAGGCGACGCGCTTTCGCGTGACCGTCACGGACAACGGCCCCGGCATCGTGCGCCAGCACATTCCCCGTATCTTTGCGAAGCTCCTGTATGGGTCAAAATTTCATCGTCTGCGGATGAGCCGCGGTCAGCAGGGGATCGGCATTTCGGCGGCGGGCATGTATGGCCAACTCACGACCGGAAAGCCGGTGAAGATTATTTCGCGCACGGGGCCGAAGGCCGCCGCGCATTACTTCGAAGTCCAGATCGATACCAAGAAGAACGAGCCGCTGGTCCACGAGAACAAGCAGATCGACTGGGATCAACCGCGCGGCACGCAGGTGTCGATCGAAGTGGAGGGGCGCTATCAAAAGGGCCGCGCCTCCGTCGACGAGTATCTCGAGCAGACCTCCATTGCGAATCCTCATGTGAGGCTGGTCTACAAGTCGCCGGATGGGGAGACACGGGAATTCCCGCGAACCTATCACGAGCTGCCCCCCACTCCTCGCGAAATCAAGCCGCATCCCTACGGCATCGAGTTCGGGATGCTGCTGAAGATGTTGCAGGATACGACAAGCCACTCCCTCTCTGGTTTTCTCTCCAGCGATTTCTGTCGGGTGACGCCTCAGTTGGCGGATGAGATCTGCAAGACGGCGAAAGTGTCGCCCAACGTGAAGCCGCGAGGCCTGAAGGGCCATCCGGCGGAGACGCTGTACCAGACCATCCAGGCCACCAAGATCATGGCGCCGCCGACGAATTGCCTCTCGCCGATCGGTGAGAAGGCGATCCTTTCCGGCCTGTACAAGCAGATCAAAGGCGAGTTCTACACGGCCGTGAGTCGGCCGCCGGCCGTCTATCGCGGGAATCCCTTCGTCATCGAAGCGGGGCTCGCCTTTGGCCACCGGCCGGAGGATCAAGCCAAGCCGCCACAGCCGGCCAGGCCGAAAGCCGAAGGCGAGCATGAGGAGGAGGATTCAGAACTGGCCCGCGTCATCCGTTACGCGAACCGCGTGCCGCTGCTCTATCAGCAGTCGGCCTGCGCGACCTTCAAAGCCGTGCTGAATACCACCTGGAAGAATTACGGGATGTCCCAGTCGCGCGGGGCCCTGCCGGGCGGGCCGATGGTGATCTTCGTTCACATGGCCTCGGTCTGGGTGCCGTTTACCAGCGAGAGCAAGGAAGCTATTGCCGACTACGACGAAATTCAGAAGGAGATTACCCTGGCCCTGCGCGAGTGCGGTCGTCGGCTGGGACTGTTTTTGCGACGACGCGAGCGGGCGGCCAGCGAGTTTCGCCGGCGCCATATTTTCGAACTCTATATAGAAGAAGTGGTCGAGGCCTGCAACCGCCTCAAAGGCGGGAAGCTGCCCACGGAGAAGTTGAAGGCGCAATTGCAGAAGATCGCCTCGTCCCGTACCGGCGGGTTGAAAACCGACGAAGCCTTGGGCAAGACGGGAGCCGGACCGGAAGGGCTGCCGCACTCGATCATCGTCACACCGGAAGGGATTGAAGGAGACGTCGAGGTGGCCGCGGCGGTGCCCAGCGTGGCTCCACCGACTGCGGAGGCCGCCCAGATCGAATGGCGTGACGAGGAACAGCCGGTCGGCACGTCGTCGAAGCGACAGGGGCGCGCCTCGAAGAGGCGATCGGCCCCGAGCGCCAAGCGGTCAGGGAAGCGTGCGGACCCGTCGGCGCCGCGTTCAGGGGCCACGTCTTCCGGTCAGACAGCGCGTGCGGCTGGGAAGACTGCCAAGTCAGGAAAGGCTTCCATCGCCCGTAAAAAGAAGTAGGTCCTCGCATGGCGCAGACGGCAAAGCACAAGAAGAACGGGGTAGTGGCGAAGAAGCTCGTGGGGTTGGCGGATCTGGTCATCACGGCGGCGCAGCGGTCGAAGGACCCCACGTTGGCCATTCCCATCCGCGCCCTCTCGAACGTGGCCTTCAATGAGCGCAAAGGCATGATCGAGATGGGCCACAAGAAGCAGGCCCGGTCCTTCTTCAATATCGGCATGGCGAAAAAGTTTATGCAGACGATACTGGTGGCTGATGCGTTGTCCGAGCTCCAGCGCGCGGCGCTCACCACGTCGCTCCGCGAAATCTACTATCGGACGAAACACACGATTCAGGACTCGCACGAAAACACCTTCGACACGCAGGACGAATCCGACCCGATCATTGAAGATCTGGAAGTCTCGCTCGCCGCGCTTCGCGAGGAACTCCATGTGCGGGCAGAGAACGGCGGCAGCATCGTGGGCCCGCTTGTGTTGGAGGACGACGGCGACCGTGTGGACTGCGCCAAACTCGGGAAGGGGGGCTATTCGGTGCCCTCCATCGTCGAGCCGGGGTATGTGGACATCCGACGGTGCACCGCCGACTTCGTCCTGCTGGTGGAGAAAGGCACGCAGTGGAACCGGCTCTCGGAAGACAAGTTCTGGCGTAGGTATAACTGCGTGCTCTTGACGGGGAACGGGCAACCGCCCCGCGGCGTCCGTCGCCTGGCGCGGCGGCTGCACGAGGACTATCGGCTGCCGGTCTACGTGCTGGTCGACAATGATCCCTGATGAAAGGAGCGAACATCAACATGAAGCGAATAACGTGGTTGTCTTCGGCAGTGATGGTGGTGGGGAGCGCCGGTTTGGCGTTCACTCTGGTGAGTTGCGGTGAAGGGGGGGAAGGCCCGATTGTGCCTCCACCTGCGCGTCCGGCGGAATATGCGGATAAGCATATGCCGGCGGGCTGGTTCGCGGATCCCGAAATTGTCAAGGAAGGGAGAGAGATCTTCATCGGCGCGAAAAATCCTGACGTCAACTGCTCGAGCTGCCATGGGAAGGATGGGAAGCCGGTCAAGGCCGGCGCGCGGGACTTCCGCGTCACGGATCGCATGAAGCTCTATTCGGACTCGGTCTGGTTCTGGCGGATCTCGGAAGGCGTGCCCAACACCAAGATGAAGGCCTGGAAGAGCAAGCTATCCGAAGAGGATCGCTGGAAGGTCATGGCCTTCGAGCGGAATTTCGGATTGAGCGGCAAGGAGTGGGATGTGAATAAGAAGGAGTGGGTCCCGGTCGGGTCGGCCGGTGCGGCGGCGCCGGCTGCAGCCACGGCGGCAGAGGGAGCGGCTCCGGCAGCGCCTGCGGCACCGGCACCAGCGGGCCGCTGAGGCGGGCATTCAAAATTTTCCATTCTAAATTTTGAATTGCGGCTTGTGAGGGGGGGCGGCGAGACACCATGAAAACCTGGCACCGTAGTCTGCTGATGCTGGTCGGGCTCCTGGCGGTGTGGGCGACGACCGCCTTGGCGCAGGTCCCGGCCGCACCCGTGGGGGAATTTCCGTACACCGGAAACCGTACGGCCGTGTGGATCGTCGCCCAGCTCCACATCCTCTTTGCCGGCTTCATTCTCGGCGCTCCCATTTTCGTGGTGATCTCGGAATGGCTTGGCTACCGCAAGCAGGATCCGCGATACGATCGGTTGGCGAAGGAGGTCACCAAGGTCACCGTCGTCCTCTACAGCATGACGGCGCTGACCGGCGGGCTCTTCATCTTTGTGCTGCTCGCCACCTATCCGCAATTCACCACCTGGCTGATCAACCATTTTTTCCTGATTTTCGCGTTGATCTATCCGCTGCTCTTCATCGCCGAAACCATCGTCCTCTACACCTATTTCTACACCTGGGATTCCTGGAAGGGCGAGAAGAAGGGACGGCACATCGCCTTGGGGGTGCTGCTCAACCTGATCGGCACCATCACCCTCCTCGTGATCGACGGGCCGACGTCCTTCATGAACACGCCGGCCAAGGCGGAAGGCGGCTCGATTGTCGAGTTCATCCAGAGCGCCACGCTCTGGGAGAAGGTCTTCAACTATAGCTGGATGCCGCTGAATCTCCACCGGCTTGTGGGGAACGTCACCTTCGGTGGGTTCATCGCCGGATTGATCGCGGCCTACATGTATATGGGCTCAAAGACCGAGGACGAGCGCTCCTATTACGATTGGATGGGATTTGTCGGTAACCTGATCGGCGTCGGCGCGCTGCTGGTACTGCCCTTTATGGGCTATCTCTTGGCCTACGAACTGTGCGACTACGATGCGTCGATCTGTCCCTACATGATGGCCGACCAGCTCTCGATGTTCTTTGAGATGCAAGGGGCCATGGTCGGGCTGATCTTTCTGGCCAGTAACTACTATATTTGGCTCAGCATGAAGCGGATCGAAGGGGTGGAACGGGTGCGGATGACGGTCCTGACTCCGCTGGTCATGGTGGCCATTCCCTTCGCGATGACGTACACCTGGACCATCTATCCCGTTCCGGATCCGGCGTCGCTGGCCGTCTTGGTTCCGCTGGTCTTGTTGCCGGTCCTCCTAGGACGTTTTATTCCGTTCACGGTGTCCTCGCGCACGGTGATCAAGGTCGGCTTCTTGATGGTCATCGTCGGCAATGCGATCTGGCTGACTCCCCACGGGTTCGTGCCGACCGGCGCCAAGCTGGTCCCCGAACTCGAAATACCCGGGGATTGGAACTTTCTCGCGCTGATGCCGGCCAAGAACTCCGCGGCCTTTACGCTGGTGTTCGTCACCATCGTGAGCTACATCATCTATAACCGCGCGACCAAGCAGGGCACGATCGTCTGGGGCAAGATCGATTTTGTCTCCCAATTCGTGCTGATCTTCCTGGCCTTCAGCGCCATTTGGACGATGGGCCTGATGGGTGCCGTGCGGTCGTTGGTGCGGAAATACTGGCACACCTACAACCTGATGCCGGATTTCAGCGCGGAGTCGTTCACGCCGACGCTGGCTTACTCCGCCTGGTGGATCACGGGTATTACGATCGTGTTTTACGCGGTGGTGAGTTTTGCCATCCTCATTACGCTGCGGACGTCCGACGTCAAGGCGCATGCACCGGAAGGACGTCCGGTACCGGCAGGCGCAAAGTAGTCGTCCATCCGTTGGAACGACATTAGGCTGGGTGCGGGAGGAACGTGATTAAGAAAATCATCGGTGGCCTCGTAGTCGGCGGGATCTTGTTCGGGGTGTC
>SWDL01000474.1 GCA_005116795.1 Nitrospira sp.
GCCGCGCCGACCGGCGGTGGCGCCATACCGTTCGTCGGAAAACAGTATGCCTCGCTCCGGGAGGCCAGGAACGCGTTCGAAAAGGACTTCATCGCCCGCAAGCTGCGCGAACATCAATGGAACATCTCCAAGACCGCCGATGATCTGCAGATCGAACGCAGCCACCTGCACCGCAAGATCAAGCTGCTCAATGTCGAACTTCGCCCTGAGGCCTGACTCGCGTCCTCAACCTCTCATCCCGCGTTGACCTTCGTGGAACGGCTTCAGTAAGATGTCCTCCCCATGACGACCTACCGAGACTCAGGTGTCGATATCGATGCGGGGGATGAATTTGTGGATCGCATTACCCCGCTGGTCCGGTCCACGTTTCGAAAAGAAGTCCTCGCCGATCTCGGCGGATTCGGAGGCCTGTTCAAGTTTGATGCGGCTCGCTATGCCGAGCCGGTGCTGGTCTCAGGGACCGACGGCGTGGGGACCAAGCTGAAAGTCGCCTTCATGATGGATCGTCATGACACGGTCGGCATCGACCTGGTCGCCATGTGCGTGAATGACATCGCCGTGAGCGGCGCTGAGCCGCTGTTCTTCCTGGACTATTTCGCCACAGGGAAGCTGTCCGTCTCCACCGCTGAGGCCGTGGTCAAGGGGATCGTGGCGGGCTGTCGGCAGGCCGGGCGCGCCCTCATCGGCGGTGAAACAGCCGAGATGCCGTCGTTCTATGCCGACGGGGAATACGATTTGGCCGGGTTTGCCGTCGGCGTCGTCGATCGAAAGCGGATCATCGATGGGCGGTCGATTGGCCCTGGTGATGTCGTGATCGGTCTGGCGTCCTCAGGCGTCCACAGTAACGGCTTCTCGCTGGTGCGGCGGGTCTTGTTTGACCAGGCAAAGTTGGACGTCGGAGCGATGCTCCCTGAGCTGGACCGGCCGCTCGGCGAGGTGTTGCTTGCCCCCACGCGCATCTATGCGAAGACCATCCTGTCGTTGATCGCTGAGTTCACCATCAAGGGCATGGCGCACATTACCGGGGGCGGCCTGACGGAGAATGTGCCGCGCGTGCTGCCCCATGGAACCATCGCGCGACTTCGGAGAGGCGCGTGGCCGGCGCCGGGGATCTTTGCTGCGATCCAGGAGCGGGGCTCCGTCGGTGAGGACGAAATGTTCCGCGTGTTCAACATGGGCATCGGCTTGGTCCTGATCGCGCCGGCCCAGCAGGCGGAACGGCTGATGGCGCGGGCTTCCGACCTCGGTGAGCGAGCCTGGCGCATCGGCGAGATTGTGGGCGGACCGACGGAGGGGTCGCGAGTCGACTATGTCCGGTAGCACGGGAAAAGGGAAAGTGCGCGAGCGGCTGCGAGTGGGCCTGTTGGCCTCGGGACGGGGATCGAACCTCCAGGCCATCATCGATGCGATCGAGGCGGGGACGCTGCCGGCGCAGATCGTGGCCGTGTTCAGCAACAAGAAGGAGGCTCCGGCGCTGGAACGGGCGCGGCGTCATGCCATCCATGACGTCTTTCTCGATCCCAAGCCCTTCATCAACCAGCCGGATGGGCGAATGGACTATGATCGCCTTGTGCTCGAAGAGCTTCGCAAACACGATGTGGATCTGTTGCTGCTGGCCGGCTATATGCGGATTGTGACGCCGGTGCTCATCAACGCGATGCCGAACCGGATCATGAACATCCATCCCTCGTTGCTGCCGTCCTTTCCCGGGCTTGAAGTGCAGAAGAAGGCGATTGAGTGGGGCGCCAAGATCACGGGGTGCACCGTCCACTTTGTATCCGAAGGTGTGGACGAGGGGCCCATCATCATTCAGGCCGCCGTGCCGATTCTGGAAAACGATACGCCGGAAACACTGGCTGCTCGGATCCTGGCGGAGGAACATAAGATTTATCCGCAAGCGGTCACGCTGTATGCGGAGGGCCGCCTGCGGGTAAATGGGCGCCGCGTTTATCTCAGTGGGATGAGCGATGTGCCGCCGCCGAGCGTGATTTCTCCCACGTAGGTAGGACCGAGGCCGACATCACCTGAAGTTGGTGTCATCCGGCTCTCTTGTGTATAATGCCGTCGAGTCATCGGTAGGGTGGGGGGCTAGCTCAGTTGGGAGAGCACGACGTTCGCAACGTCGGGGTCGGGGGTTCAACTCCCCTGCCCTCCACCATTCGACGCGCCGGGAACGCTCGCTACCGCGAGCGTTCCCGGCTTGCTCATGGCAAGCCACCTGTCGGTCGCGTATAGGCGCGTCGAATGGTGTCCCGAGCCATGTTGAGGGGCCTGTCCTGAGCTGGTTCGAAGGGCCTGTCCTGAGCTGGTCGAAAGACCTCATGTGCCATGTTTACATCCTCCGCTGTGTGGACGGCAGCTTCTATGTTGGCATAGCAGGAGATCTTGATGCCCGTTTGAGGGCTCACAATGGCGGCAGAGGCGCTGCTTATACTTCGCAGCGACGGCCTGTCCACTTGGTGCATTCGGAAGGGTTTTACTCAGAAGCAGAAGCCGTCAAGCGCGAGCGACAACTCAAGCGCTGGAGCCACGCGAAGAAACAGGCCCTCATTGAAGGCGAGATCGCACGGCTGAAGCAACTCAGTCAGCGCCGCTCATAGCCGTTCGATCTTTCCGGTGCCCAACTCCTCGGTGCCCCCCTGACTTCGGTACAAATCCTCCACTAGCAGACAAACCCCACAGCTCCGAGTCCGATGGCTGGAGCCTATGGCGGCGTGCCTATGAGCCGGCTCCGAATATATGAGAAAGCGGGTAGGGAGCGAAGGAAGGTCTGACACGTCCATTGACAGCGGGTTGGTCCTTGGACGGAAAGGCGCTATGATGACCGAGAATTTATCTGGATGGGAGATCTGATGGCGACGATCACGATTTCATCCAAGTTTCAGATCGTGATTCCCAAGGAGATCCGGGAGAAGCTGCATTTAAGGCCACGGCAACGGCTCCAGGTTCTGGAGAAAGGGGAGATCATTATCCTGGTACCCGAGGTCCCGCTCAAGTCGCTCAAGGGTGTGCTGAAGGGGATGAACAAAGCCGACCTTCGTGAGAAGAAGGAGCAGCTTCACATGATCAGGAGGCTGAATTGATTGCTGGCGACGCTGATCCGAAGGACCTGCCTGGGGTTGTGTATGTCAAGTAGGGAGCCAAGACCCTAATCCGGACGTAAGGCCGTCTAGTGGTCTGCGGAGTTGGTGAGGTTCCG
>SWDL01000475.1 GCA_005116795.1 Nitrospira sp.
TCATGCCCGTCGGGAATCCGGCCACCAGACTATAGGTGATCGTGTCCCCGTTGGCATCCGTGGCGTTCACATCGTAGCTATAGGCCACGCCCACGGTCCCCGTGGTCACCGCCGTCGAGGTGATGACCGGGGCCGCCGCGGCCGCCGCCACCGTCACCGTAAAGGGCTGCGCGGCAAACAGACCACCTGGATCCGTCGCCCGCACCGTCACCGCATTCGCGCCCACCTGCGCCGCCGTCGGCGTCCAACTGATCAGACCCGTCGTCGGGCTGATCGTCATGCCCGTCGGGAATCCGGCCACCAGACTATAGGTGATCGTGTCCCCGTTGGCGTCCGTGGCCGTCACTGGATAGCTGTACGCCACGCCCACCGTCCCCGTCAGGACGGCCGTCGAGGTGATGACCGGCGCCACATTGGCCGCTGTCACCGTCACGGTGAATACCTGGGGCGCAAAGAGGGCGGTCGGATCCGTGACCCGCACGGTCACGGGATTCGCACCTGCCTGGCCCGCCGTCGGCAGCCACGAGATCACGCCCGTGGTCACGTCGATCGTCATGCCCGCCGGAATCGGCGCCACCAGACTATAGGTGAGCGACCCTCCGTTCACATCCGTGGCTAAGACTTGATAGTTATAGGCCACGCCAGCCTGCGCCGTGAGGATCGGCGTCGAGAGGATGACCGGAGGCCCATTCACCGTGATGATGAAGGCCTGAGGATCATAGAGACCACCCGTATCCGTCGCCCGCACGACCACCCCTTGGAACGGTGCCTGCGGCACCGTCGGCGTCCACGTGATCACGCCCGTGGTCGAGCTGATCGTCATGCCCGGCGGCGCCATTTGCAGACTATAGGTCAGCACGTCGCCGTTCGGGTCCGTGGCATCCACGTCATAGGTATAGGGCACCCCCGCCGTTGCCGTCGTGACCGGCGCCGAGGTGATCGTCGGCGGCTGGTTGGCCCCCGGAACGATCGGTGTGGGTGGGATGGTGAACCCGGACGGATTAGCCGGCGGCCAGGCCAGGACGGTGGTATTGCCGTCGGCCTTGCCGGTTGCGGCAGTCACGTAAGACAAGATGCGGTTCCGCACGTCGGTCAGCGGAGAGGTGGTATACACCGAGTCGCTGTACACTCCTGTCGGCAGGGCTGCCTGCGTCCGTGGATCCAATCCCTCAAACGGGAAGGGATCAAGCGGTTGTGGCGTGCCCTCGCAGGAACCATCACAGCCGCCGGGGCTGAGCCGACGGTCCAGGTTCCAGGGAATGCCGGAGAACATCAAGGGATGTTGCATCAGATCCAAATTGATCTCATCAAACTCCGGTGTCGAGATCCCTCCCAATCCCATGCCGAAGGGAAAGAGATATTGTCCATGCGTGGCTTCATTGCCGTTGACATCCAGGGTCTTGAGCCCAGGGTGCGCCAACTCATGGCCGGTGCGCGCCTGGATCTCATGGGGAATGGGACTCAGGATCCCCATCATATTGGCCAAGCCGGTCCCGCCTGAGCAGGGAGTCACCCCGAAACGGGGCTCTAACTGCAGATGGGAACAGGGGTTGAGCTTTGGATCGGCGCCCGTGAAAAAATCCACGTCGTGGCGGATCTTGAAGATATTGGTGATGGCGCCCGGGTTGGGGATGCCCTGCGCGATACATCCACCCACGCCAGCGGCGGCCTCGCACCCCAGCGACGAGGCTAAGGGAAGTTCGTGGGCGCTGTTGGTGGTCGGGTCATAGTGCAAGGACCAGATCAACACATCTTCCGGCGCTAAAGAAGCGAAGCCGATGATGAGGGTCCGGATCCGCGCGTTCTGGAAGCCGGAAACGTCGATCTCCACTTCGTTCAGGAACAGGTAGTCGGGCTGATCGGGCAGATCCTTCGTGGTCAGCGCCTTCGAGACCATCGTGCTGTGCGCCGAGAGGAAGCGCACGCCGTTGATCGTTTCGAAGTTGCCATCCGCCGTGAGGCTGTCACCCAGCATAAGGGGGGCGAAGCGCCGGGAGTCGTCCACCGGCTGGCCGCCGCTCACCGTGCGATTGGTCGTCGGACAGAGGGGGTCGCCCGTGCCGTCGGCCGCCGCCTGGGCGACGAGGGTTTCCGTCGTGTTGTTGTTGGTATTCAGGTCGAGCAGGTCGACAAACGAACGCGATACCCGGCTCGGAAGACAGACGGGATACCCCGTCGTGAACACGTTCGTGTAGTTGTCTCCATCGAGCGTGAAGCGCGGATCGGCACTGCAGTTCGGCGCACCCGGGGCGCAGCCGGCGCCGGACTGGACCGTATGGCGGCCGTCCGGATCGTTGAGGCGGACCATGACGCCGGTTGTGGGGTCGTTGAGATTGCCGTTGAGCCGGAAGTAGCCGTCGTTGTAATTGATGAAGGTCACCGTGCCTTGGATGGCCTCAATCCCCTTCTGGATGAAGACGTCGCCGGCGATGGTGTTGCCTGCGCTCGTGCGGTTCGCGTGGATGAGGATGTTTCCCCCCGTGCCGGTGGTATTGCAGCCGTCGGCCTTGGCCAAGCCGCTCTTGCCGATGAGCACACAGGCCGCCGGCGCCTGTGTGAACAGCTCTTGCAGGGTCAGCCGATTGGCCGGCAGGTCCATCAGGAGGTTGCGCGGGATAACTACGTTCTGCCCGCCCACCACGATGGTGCCGCCCGACCAGTGGTCGTTGATGTCATTGACCGTGATGAAATCGATCTCACCGGTGACGATAGCCCCGGTGGCCGCCTGGGCGTCACCGGTCCATGCGAACAGGCCAAGGAAGCCGGCGAGTCCGAAGAGAGCCAGCGTCATGCCGGCCAATATCGAATGGAAGAACGGGTTAGTTCGTCGCGACATCGTGACACCTCTCTATATAAGTATTCATATGTAACATCAACGCTTGCCAAATTCTTAGACAACCGGCCAAATGATTCCTAGTCCACATATGCACGACCTCTTCCGGGACAGGAACTCCTGAACCGCCGCGATGCCCGCGAGGGCTCGGAGCGCCTCGCGGGAACCGCTGTTCGTGGTGAGACTACGGCAAGGTCTCATGGAAGGCCTTGAGGCAGGCCAGCCCCTTGGCCGGTCGCCCGCCCCCGCCGACGGACGGGAGCCGAAGAATCAGATCGTCCAATTTGCCGTCATTGTTCCTGTCGAGGTCCGCGTGCCCGTTGAAATTCGCCAAGGCCGGATGGTCGAAGGGCGCCTTCTCGCAGCGCACCCGTTCATCGGTCAGGGATTTCATAAAGGCCACCAGATCGGCTTGCTCCTGGGCGGTCAGTCCCAAGGGCTGGACGTCCACATCCAAATTGCTCGGATTGTTCCCCCACTGGGGGCTGTGGTCGAACCCGGTCGTGTCGCTGCTGATCGGTCCCCGGCGGTTGCCGCCCCGATTGTAGAACTCCACGACCTCCTCCAACGTGGCCATGCTGCCGTTGTGCATGTAGGGGCCGGTCAATTCGACGTTCCGCAGGCCGGGCGTCTTCATCGCCCCGTCCACCGCATCGCGGATGGTGGCATCCTGCACCGGGACGCAGGGGTTGGCCTCGAAGAAGCAGGGGTTGACCAGGAAGGGATCCGGCACGATCTGCCCTGCCACCAACTGCTTGAGCTGCCGCGCGAAGGAGAGCGGGTGGCCGAAGGGATCGTCCGCGCCCACGCCTAGATCCTGGTTGGTCGGCGCGGCGCCGATGTTGTAGAACCCGTTGTCATAGATGGCGAGGCCGTTGTCGCCCATGAACATCCGCTCGATGACGCTTTCCTGATTGATCTTTTGGGTGAATTGCAAGTTGAGGCCGGCGCCGGTGAAATCCGGGCCTTTGTGACAGGCGACGCATTTGCCCTTGCCCATGAAGAGGACCATCCCGTTGACCTGCTGCGGCGTCAGCGCGCCGAAATTCGGCTGGGTCGCGGTGTTGACGATGCCGACCGCGTTCGGGCCAATCCCACTGGTGGTGACCGCCACGGTGCCCACGAATCCGTCGAAGGGACTCTGGTCCGAGACCAGGGTGGACTCATACATCATGATCGCCAGCCCCCAGAACATGGAGAAATTCTCCTCCATCAGCGTATAGCCGTCGGGTGAGGCATAGCCCGGCGCGAGCCAATACTTGTCCTGGAAAGCTTCCTGAATCAGCGCGGGATAAGTGACGCCTGGCTTGAGTCCATGCCCGACATCCGCATAGGGCCCCAAGGCGCTGTCGTCGAGTTCCACCTTCTGGCCGAACAGGGGCCTCGGGATCTGCGTGAGAAGCTTGCGGCCGACCATTTTGAACTGGCGGTTGGCGCACGACATCTCGGTGTCGTTGGTGGTCGGGCCCACGGCCTGCGACGCCAGCGCCGCATTTTCCAAATCCAGCACCGCGGGCGCGATGGATCCGTCCCCCTGCCGTTCAAGGATCCGCGCATTGGAATCCCGGCGACCGAAGGGGTTGACTCCGTTGAAACGGTTGTTCGCCCGGCCGTCCCAGAAGGACCGGAACTGGAAGATGGCGTTGATCATGGTCGGCGTATTGCGCGGTTCGACTTTGCGCGTCAACTTTCCGTTGACGTGAAAGATGCCCTGAGTTTCCAACGAACAGGCCTCGTTGTTCAGACCGAAAAATTGTCCGAACGTGCCGCTGAAGGCCCCTTGCGAGGACGTGGTGTCGTTCGAATCGAAGATGATCGCGGAGTTCCGATCCAGCGGGTCGGTCAGGACGTGGAAGGGATAGTCGCCCGCTTTCAACTGATAGTTGGGTCCGCCGCTTCCCGTCCGGGTCGGCTGGAAGCCGGCGTCTGGCGGCACGGCCCTCAGCGCCGGGTTCAGTTGGTTCTTCGACCGATTGTCGGCGCCCGCGTGGAAGTGACAACTCGCGCAGGCCTGGCCGTCGCTGCCCGCTTGCTTGTCCCAGAAGAGGGCCTTGCCCAGCGCGATCGCCTTCGGGCGATTTTTCACGACCGTGTCGAGCGCCTGGGGCAGCGGGACCGGGACGCCTTGCAGACTGCCCGTGCCTGGGGCTCCAAGAATCGGCGGATCCGGCGCCACCGGGGGGATCGGACAGACCTGCTGCGCAACCGCCGCGCCGGCCATGACCAGGGCAACGACCAGGGCCGAGAACAGATGGGGTCTCGAACGTCTGAATGTAGTGAAGAAGTTCATGGCGCTCCTCGTATGACGCTTGACACATGGTATGGAGGCTTGCTGGTCCCTGTTCATGACGTCACCTGCCGGGGGCCTTGCACCCAATTGACGTACTTGACGATCTCCCGCGGTTCCGACAAGGCTGGGCAGGCCGCCCAGCGGTCGAACCGTTCGTTGCCGTACAACACGACCCCGATGTGCTGGGTCTTGTCGGCATCGACGGCCGGGTCCGGATCGCGCAGGCCCAAGCGGCGTCGCAGCACCGTGATATCCGGCGTCGATCCGGTCAGGAACGTCCAGCCCGGCTGCACACTATAGTTCTTGACGTAGTCGCGGAGGACCTGCGGCGTCTCGACACCCTGCTCGGCGAGCAGCTGGAATCGGACGTGCCGCTGGTGCGCGAGGTGGCCGCCTACATCGTCGCCGCCGGCGGCAAGCGGCTGCGCCCGGCGCTGCTGCTGCTCGCCTGCGGCGCCGCCGGCTACCGGGGCGAGGCCCGGGTGCCGCTTGCCGCGGTGGTCGAGTTCATCCACACCGCCACCCTGCTGCACGACGACGTGGTGGACGCCTCGGCGCTGCGCCGCGGCCGCCAGACCTCCAACGCCGCCTTCGGCAACGCCGCCGCGGTGCTGGTGGGCGACTTCCTCTACTCGCGCGCCTTCCAGATGATGGTGGCGGCCGGCGACATGCGGGTCATGCAGGTGCTGGCCGAGGCCACCAACACCATCGCCGCGGGCGAAGTGCTGCAGCTGATGGGCGCGCACGACCCGGCGGTGGACGAGGCGCGCTACCTGGAGGTCATCGGGCGCAAGACCGCGAAGCTGTTCGAAGCGGCGGCGCGCCTGGGCGCGGTGCTGGCGCGCTCGCCGGCGCCGCTCGAGGCGGGGCTCGCCGACTACGGCATGCACGTCGGCACCGCCTTCC
>SWDL01000476.1 GCA_005116795.1 Nitrospira sp.
ATGTCCGGCCCGGCGTCGCCCTGAAAGTTCCGCAGCACATCGAGGACGTCGCCTACTTCACCCCACTCCCCCGCCACTATCCGCCGGCCGAGTTTGAGGAGCGCTTTCTCCTGATCGACTTGTCGGAACAGTTCTTGGGCGCCTACGAATTCGGCGCCCTGCGGTTCTCGATGCCGGTGGCGTCGGGCGAACCCGGGAACAAGACTCCCACCGGTGAGTTCCGCCTCACGATGGCCCACCGTGATCACAAATCAACGCTCTATACCATTGAGGATCGCGATCTTCCCTATCCCATGACCTACGCGCTCCTGTTCCACGTCAACAAACAGGGCATTGCCTACTGGATCCATGGACGAGATTTGCCGGGCTATCCGGTGTCACACGGATGCATCGGCCTCTATGATGAAGTCATGCAGAAGCAGTACTACGGCACGCCGAACCAGCCGGAGCTTCAGGACGCGAAACGACTGTACGAGTGGGCGGTCGGGTCGCAGGAGGCGGTCGGCGTGCGGCGCCCCTTGAAGGACGGTCCACCGGGCCACATTATCGGCGCCGCACCAACCCCGGAATGACCGATGGGTCGGCCTCCGGTCGGACGCCGGATCGGGATGCCGGTGAATCCGGCCCTACTCCAATTTTTCCAGGCGGATGCCCAGCAGCCGGATGAGCTTGCCCTTCGGATTCTCGCGCTTGTCAAGAAAGGGGAGCAGCAGCTTCATGGCTTCGACCCGGAGCGTCATCAGGTCGGTCGTGGGGCGGCGGAGCGTATGGGAGCGCGAGACGGTATCGAAATCCGCGAAGCGCACGGTGAGGACGACGGCGCGAAACGCCGTGAAGCCCTCGCTCGTCAGCCGTTCGATCACGTCACCACACATCTCCGAAAGCCGGTCGGTCAGCGCCTGGGACTCCAGGGTGTCGCGGTCAAAGGTTTCCTGCTCCCCGATGGACTTGGCTTCCCCCTCCTCCGTCACCGGCGAGTCGTCTTCTCCACGAATCTTCTTGTAGAAGTCGTCCCCCCGTTTTCCGAATTGCTCGTGGAGTTGTCCGAGCGAGAAGCGCTTGAGATCTCTCACCACCCGGATGCCGAACGTGCGAAGTTCGATCTCGGTCTTGGGACCGATCCCCGGGATGGCCCGAATGGGCAAGGGGTCCAAGAAAGTCTCGACCCGGTCTTTCGGCACCAGCGTGAGACCATCGGGTTTCTGCATCCCCGAAGCCATCTTCGCGATCAGCTTGTTGGGACCAAGGCCGATGGAGGCCGTGAGGCGCTCCTGAGCCTGAATGGCGCGCGTGAGAGTCCGGCAGCGCGATTCGGCCTGGGCAAAGGAGCCCGAATCGGAGAGGTCCAGATAGGCTTCATCGATACTGGCTTGCTCGACCAAGGGCGCGCACTGCCGCACGAGGGCCATGACGCGGGCAGACACCTCCCGGTACTTCGGCATGTCGACGGACAGGAAGACGGCCGGTGGCTTGCCCGCACGCCTGGCCGATTCCGATGCGCGCCAGGCCTGGGAAATGGGCATGGCGGAGTGAATACCGTACTCCCGTGCCGGATAGTTGGCGGTGGACACGACCCCGCGGCCTTCCCCGCCGCGAGGATCCGCGCCCACCACGATGGGCCGGCCGCTCAGACGCGGGTGGTCCCGCTCTTCGATGGCGGCGTAGAAGGCATCCATATCCAGGTGCGCGATGATGCGCATAGCAGCAGTTCCAATCGCGCCAGAATACCGCGATGACGGCCCGCGGTACAGGGCCTGTCTCAACTCACCGGACTTTAGAGCCTGTCGCGCAACAGGCTCTTTGGAGCCGGCAGGAATCGGAGTACAATAGCGCGGGCGGCGGACTCCGCCGCAAACCCAATAGATCACTTAGATCGCTCACAGGGAATGACCCATGCGCTCAGGCCGACTCCTCCTCATCCTTCTGGCCGGCCTCACGCCTTCGTTCTGGCTCGGATGTGAAACGACCGACCGCGTGCTCGATGCAACGGGACGCGTCCTGCAATCCAGAACGGGCAAGACCGTCGTGGACCTCGCCAAAGGCAAGGACCCCAATCAGATCCTGAAGGAACGGGCCGACGCCTATGCCAGAAACCCGGAGGCCCTGATCCGGGACCTCAAAGCGGTCCAGCGGGATTTTGAGACCCTGCTCGCCGCCCTGCGCGGTGAGGTGGGCAAGCAGTGGGGCAAGAAGGAAATCAAACTCCCGGAGCGGAAGCGCTATGTGAAATATACCCAGAACTACCGCAGCCGGGCGATTGTGGATTTCGATGCCGGCGAAGTACTCGTCGAGACCCTCGACGAGAAGGATCCGCGGGCCAGCCTGAAGAACGCCATCGTCAC
>SWDL01000477.1 GCA_005116795.1 Nitrospira sp.
GGATGCGTGCCCCCTCCGTTCGGTCCGTGACGCAGGCCGTGGGCGTTGAGAAGAAGGCGCACCCCGACACCGCACTTAGGACTGCGAGACCCATCGCCGCGGGTAATGACTTCATGGCTCCCTCCCCCAACAGCAGAATGCGCCGCCCCCACGTTCGCGCGCACCTCCTGAATCCCCCTCGCTCAGCATGGTCATCCGGGATAGATCATGAGAAAAGACACCCGATTCCTTGCATTCCCACTCATGCCACAGTCACGGCCTCAACGTCGTTGACACTTCCGCGATGCCGGCAGCCGTGCTGAATCACACGCGCTAGGTCTTCAGTTTCCGCTTGAGGCGCTTTTCGATGCTGGCGACTTTGCCGGAGAGACGGCCGGCGTAGCCCTTGCGGTAGTCCACTTTGATGGTGCAGGAGATCCGCTTGCAGTCCTTGCTCATCCGCTCGTAGCACTTCTTCACGACGCGAAAGACGTCGTCCCACTCCCCTTCGAGGACCGTTCCCATCGGATTGAGCCGGTAATCCACCCCGCTCTTGTCGATGATCTCTAGCGACCGTGAGACGTACGTTCCCACGCTCTCCCCTTTGCCGAGTGGCGACATGCTGAACTCTAAGAGAACCATCTTTTCTTTCCCCTCATGTATGGCTTGACGTGACAGACAGAACAGGCTGAATAGGCCTACAGGCTATCAAGAAGACCGGCATCCATGATTTTTTTCTCTGCTCCAGCCAGCCCTTCGGGTACTCGATCTTGGCCGACAACTTAAAGCCCTCAACAGCGCCCTTGAGGACAGCGCGGCGCTTTTCGGCGTCTTCCTCGCTCTTCAGGATCTCCTCCCGCAACTTGCCCAGCCAATCCAGGTAGGCGTGAAACTCCTGATCGAACACCGGCTCCAAATCCTGACGCAACCGGCCGGCGAGAGCTGGAGCCATCCCGCTCGTGCTGATGGCCATCCGTAGATGCCCCTGCCGCACCATGGCCGGCAACATCGCCGTCGATTCGTGTGGGTGGTCCACCGAGCACAGCACGAAGCGTTCCTTGAGCGACAGTTCATAGAGCGTCTTCGCAAAATCGACATCTCCTTTGAGGGTATTGATGACCAACGAGACCCCCTGGGCATCGGTCATCTGAAAGGTCCGCCCCCGATGCAGGATCTTCGCCGCAGCCGCGAGCTTCCGCAGCGGTTCATTGAGCGTAGGGCTGACCACGGTCACCTTGGCGCCGGCATGGAGCAGACGTTCGACCTTGTCGGCCGCCTCCTCATCCCCGCCTAGCACCAGGCAGGGCCGGCCCTTGAGATCTAACGAGAGTTGAAACCCTGGATTGGCAGCCATAGCTTCCTCAGCCTCCTCAGCTTCCTCATGATCGGATGAACCCTGCGATGGCACTCACACAGCGTGTATCTTACAACAACCTCCCGCTCCCACCAACGGTGAGACTCGCGCACCGGGTCTCCCCTTTTCGCCGCCCCCTCGGTATAATGCCCACACATTGCCACAGGCTCACTGAAGGGAATCACACCGATGCAGAAGAGCACCGTTCAAACGTTGATGATGGCCGGCGGGATCATCGGCCTGGCGGCGCTGGCGGCCGGCATGGGGCTCGCCCACGGGTGCGATGAACAGGAGGGCTCCGGCACGATCGCCGGCCAGGTCTCCATTACGCCGGAACTCGCGTCCAAAGTCGCGCCGACTGATGTCCTCTTTGTGATCGTGAGACGCCCCGGAGGCGCGCCCCGTCCCCTCGCCGTGAAGCGCATCGAGGGCCCGCGCTTTCCCGTCTCCTTCGAGATTACGAATAAGGATGTGATGGTGCAAGGATCGGAGTTGCGAGGCATGGTGGATGTGGTGGCCCGGCTGGACAAGGACGGTCGCGCGGGCCCACCGCAGCCGGGAGATCTCGAAGGGCAGTTCGAGAAGAACCCGACGTTACCGGGGGGGACGAATCTGCAGATCCTGATCAGCAAAGAACACTAGCCGTCGGGCGCTTCTGCATCCAACTCGACATTCCAATACAGATAGTCCCGCCAGTTTTCCGGCCAGTTCCGAATGCCGATGGTGATGGTAATCACCGGGTTCCAGCGGGGCTTGAGCGGCCTCTTGACCAGCTTCATCCCGGCTTCTTCCGGCGTGCGACCGCTCTTGCGATTATTGCATCGCCAGCAGGCCGTGACGATATTCTCCCACGTCTTCCGCCCGCCTTTCGCAATGGGGACGACGTGGTCGAAGGTCAGCTCTTCAGTTCGAAACTTGTGATTACAGTACTGACAACTGTAACTGTCCCGGGTGAAGATGTTGATGCGGGAAAACTTGACCGCCCGATGGCTGTCCTTGAGACGCACCATCTTGAGAAGGCGCATGACGGAGGGGAGCTTGACCGAGAAGGACACCCCGCGGATTTCCCGATCGTAGACCTCCAGAACTTCGACCTTCCCCTGCCAGAGCAGGCAGATGGCCTTCTGCCAATCCACAACGCGAAGCGGCTCATACGTGGCATTGAGTAGCAACGTCAGTTCCATTGCACCCTCATGTCCCTCCATCACAGGCTGTCATCGACGGGGCACGACTCAGTACATTTGGGTATGTATGCCATACATTCCCTGAGAAATCAAGCTCTTGGCCGACGTGTCACGATCCGGCACCCCCCCTTGTCCACCCAGTCAAATGCGGGTAAGCTTCGCCCAGCCGACGTGCGGCCCACTCAGTTGTTCAACACCTTCCTTGCGAGGAGTCGTCCATGCCGAATCTCGTGGCGGTGGCCAAGACCTCCGATCTCCCGGTCGGCTCATGCCTCTCGGTCGAAGCAGAGGGAATGGGGCTGGCCTTATGCAATGTAAACGGAACAGTGTCCGCCCTCGACAACACCTGTCCACACGCGGGGGGGCCGCTGGGAGAAGGAACCATCGAGGGGGAGTGTGTGGTCTGTCCCTGGCACGGGTGGCGTTACCACGTGGCCACCGGTGAGCGGCCGGAGAATCCGGACTTCAAGGTCGAATGTTTTCCGGTCGTCATTGAGGGGGATGTGATTAAAGTGACCCTGCCGTGATGCATGAAGCGTCATGCGCGGGAGAGCGGGAGAGGCGCGAGTTGTCTCGCGAGTCTCGCTTGTCTCGTCGCGATTGACGGGTGTTGCATCACATTCCGGATCAACTTGTGGGCATCGGCGGAACCAGCGGGTTGGGAGGCACTTCATTGAACGGCATGAGATCCTCCGCAGCCATCGAGAGCGGCTCCACGGATCTCCGCTTCAGATTCACGCGCCAGACATATTCGCGCTCGAACCAATCCCGAAATCCCTGCTCCCGTATGAACATTTTCACCAGATAGCGGTCGGGCGACTCCCCGTCTTTTTCCACGCGCCACTCTCCCAGCCGCACGCCCTGCCCTCGCTCCCGCATCTGCTTCACCCGTTCATTCACGGCCTGCAGGATCGTCGGCGCGTGCTTGGCCCCATGGGTCTGCACCAGAGCCATCGCTTCGGCCGCGCGCGGATCGGCCATGGGATTGAGGGCCGGCGGTTTCAACGCCCAGTAGAGGCCGCCCCCTCCGAGCAAGAGAACCACGACCGCCACGTGAATCCGCCTCACCCAGGGCGAGGCCGTGTCGGACTCTGGGTCACGCTCCGGCTCGACAGGCGACGGTCGGGAGTGATCTGATCGTGACATGCGTGGTGGGAACTCTGAGTGATCACCAGGCCGTTCTTGACTGCCGGCCCTTGAAGAAATTTGTAGAGTGCGCGTCCCAAAAAGTCAATCGTGTCGAGCCGCCCCGTCTTGACAACCCGGCGCGCCGATATGGTACAAGTACCGTGGCGATCGATCCGCACCTTCCGGGAAGGACCCCTGTCACCATCCACATGCCCCCATGGCGCATCTTCAGTCGCCCGATCACCTCTCATTGAAGCACCCAGTCACTCTTCGATACTTCGATAAAGGAGACGACATGCCGAAGCCGACATATCATATCCTGGTCTGCAGTAACACCAGGCCCCCAGGCCATCCCAAGCCGTCCTGCGGCTCCCAGGGAGCCGGCCAACTGCTCATGGCCTTCAGCATGGGGCTGATGGAACGAGGCATTCCACCGGGGCAGATCCTGGTGACCGGATCCGCCTGTCTCGGACCCTGCGAACAGGGTCCGACCGTCGTCGTCTATCCGGACGGCACCTGGTACTCGAAGGTGAAGGAGACCGACATCCCTGCCATTCTCGACGAACACATCGGCAAGGGCACCCCGGTGGCCCGCCTGAATCCGAACGCAATTTGGGAAGGATAATCAACACCTCGAACCTAGGCCACGCATGACCGCCCACGTCGAGCATAAATCCCACGCCCCAACGCGCGTCGGCTGCGCCGTCATGACGTGCAGCGACACCCGCACGCCGGAGACCGATACCAGCGGCCAGACCATCATACGCCTGCTGAAGGACGCCGGGCACGCCGTGGTGTCCTATCAGCTCGTCAAAGACGAGCCCAAGAAGATCAAGGCGGCCGTCAAGAAGGCCGTGAAGAACACACGGGTGCAAGCCGTCATCATCAACGGCGGAACCGGCATTGCGACACGGGATTCGACGTTCGAGGCGGTGGACGGAATGCTGGAGAAGCGGCTGGACGGCTTTGGAGAGGTGTTCCGTTACTTGACCTACCAGGAGATCGGCTCGCCCGCCATCATGACGCGGGCCACGGCGGGCACCTACAAGGGACGGATCCTGTTCTCAACCCCGGGCTCTGAAAATGCCGTCCGCCTCGCCATGGACAAACTCATCCTCCCTGAACTTGGGCACATCATCCGGGAACTCACGAAAGATTGAGGCTGAGGGGTGCGTGCGAGACGAAGGGACAAGCGAGAACGGCGGGACTTGATTTGCGCCCGTCCCGCGGGTCGCGCCTTTCGCGCATGTCTCGCGACATCTCAATCCTGCATAATCTTCGGCTCGGACATCTGCTGAAACGCGACAAGCAAGTCCCGCACAGAAATCAATCCCACCAATTGTCCGCCATAGGTCACGCCTAAGTGGCGAATCCCCTTATCGGCCATCATATCCTGCGCATCGTGCAGACTGCGCGTGGACTCGATCGTCAGGAGCGGCTTGCTCATGATGCGTTCGACCGTGACCTTTGTGAGATTGGCGCCCTTGGCGACCACTTTCCGGATGATATCCCGCTCGGTCACGATCCCGATCACCTTCTTCTGCTTCTCGACCAACAGCGAGCCGACCTTCTGCGTCGTCATGCGCTTGGCCGCCTCTTTGGCTGTCGCCCCTTGATCGATCGTCTTGAACTTCCTCTGCATGATCTGCGTCAGCATAGCGATAATATCCTTCCTCTATCTTATATCTTAGATGAGCCTGTGCGTCCTTAGTCGACTGCCAGGACTAATTTACCAAAAAACTTCCGCGCCAGCATCAGTTCTTGCGCCGCCCGGGCGTCTCTGAGCGGAAACACCCGATCGACGACGGGCTTCAGCTTGCCCTGCCCGATCAGCTTCGCCGCCTCCAGCAGCTCCGCTCTCGTCCCCATATAGGACCCTTTGATCGTCAATTGCCGCGAGAACAGCGCCCGTAATGACAGCGTGACCTCCGCCCCGGTGGTCGCCCCGCAGGTAATCAACCGCCCCCCCTTCGCCAGCGAGCTGAAACACTGGTCCCACACTTGGGGGCCAATGTGTTCGATCACCACATCCACGCCGGCCCCCTTCGTGAGCCCCATGACGGATTTCACCACGTCCTGGGTCGAATGATTCAGCACCTCATCCGCCCCAAGCGCCCCGGCCTTGGGAATTTTCTCATCGCTGCCGACGGTCGTGATCACCCGCGCGCCCACCAGCTTGGCCATCTGAACGGCCATACTGCCGACCCCGCTCCCCGCCCCCATGATCAAGACGGACTCTCCCGAACGCAGTTGCGCGAGCGTGACCAGCATATGCCGGGCCGTCACGGAGACGAGTGGAAAGGCCGCGCCCTGCTCAAAGGGAATGTGGTCAGGCAGCGGAATCGCATTCATGGCGGGCACGGTCACGTATTCGGCGTAGCCCCCCTTCGTCAGCGCGCCGACGAGGGTGTAGGACTTACAGAAATTATCCCGTCCAGCCAGGCAGGCCTCACAATGCCAGCAACTGATCCCCGGCGAGACAAACACGTTGGTCCCGACGGTCACATCCTGGACCTGGCTCCCCACCTGCTCCACCACGCCGGCCACGTCGCTACCGGAGATATGCGGGAGTGGCAGAGGGTAGGCCGGGTTGCCCTGTCGGATCCAGATGTCCAGATGGTTCAAGGCGCAGGCTTTGACCCGGACCAGCACCTCATGCGGGGCCGGCGTCGGCGTCTCCACATCCGCATACTCCAGGACCGACGGACCACCATGCTGACGAAAGATCACAGCCTTCATAGA
>SWDL01000478.1 GCA_005116795.1 Nitrospira sp.
GACCGAGTTCGGCAAGACGCCCTATTTGAGCGTGAGCGAGTTCGAATCGCTGGGGTACCGAGTCATTCTGTTTCCCGTCTCGACGCTCAGGGCGGCGGCTAAGGCGGTGGAACAGCTTCTGGATGAACTGAAAGCGCGCGGCACTCAGCAGCATTGGCTCGGCCGGATGCAGACTCGGCAACAGCTCTACGACCTGTTGCGGTACGACGAGTACGAGCGACGAGAGCAGGAATCGACAAGAAATCCAAAGACAGAACGCCGGGGCGAGTGAAGGACGGAGCCACGATGTCCCCGATAGAGTCGATTCAGCCGTACAGCCCGGGGCTCGAAGGAGTCATCGCCGGAGAGTCGGCCCTTTGCCTCGTGGATGAAGGCGAAGCAGGATTGAGGTACCGAGGCTATGCCATCGGGGACTTGGCGGAGCGGGGCAATTTCGAAGAGGCGGCATTCCTATTGCTGCTCGGGAAGTTGCCGACCGGAAAAGAGCTGGACGACTTCCGCGCATTGATCCGCGAACAGCAGAGACTCCCCGGCCCCGTCGAAGCCTTCATCGGGGTGATTCCTCGGCGGGCCCACCCGATGGACATCTTGCGGACGGGCGTGTCCCTTCTCGGCATGACCGATCCGGAGGCGGCAGATGAGGGGCATGACGTCAACGTCCGTAAATCCATCCGCCTGCTGGCTCAGATTCCCATGGTCATGGCTGCAGCCTATCGGTGCTCTCACGCGAAGTGTCAGGTCGCTCCCGATCCCGGCCTCACCTTCGCAGAGAATCTCCTGTATCTCCTCACGGACCGGAAAGGCGACGAACAGGCCGCGCACATGAGCCGCGCGTTGGATGTCTCGCTCACCCTCTATGCGGAACATGAGTTCAACGCGTCCACGTTCGCGGCCCGGGTCGCGGCTTCGACCTTGACGGACCTGCACGCCGCCGTGACCGCGGCCATCGGCGCCCTCAAAGGCCCCTTGCACGGAGGCGCCAACGAAGCGGTCGCGTCCATGTTCCTGCAGATCCAGAGCCCCGACCGGGCCGAGCCGTGGATCAACGCGGCGCTCGCGTCGAAACAGCGGGTGATGGGATTCGGGCACCGGGTCCTCAAACAAGGAGACTCTCGCTCCCTGATCGTGCAGCGCCAGGCCGAGGCCTTGAGTCGGGCTTGCGGAGACCGGCGCTGGTTCGACATCGCCACGATCGTGGATCGGACGATGCAACGGGAGAAGGGTCTCTACCCCAATTTGGATTTCTACACGGCGGTAGCCTATCTGCTGATGGGCATCCCGCGCGATCTCTACACGCCGCTGTTCGTCTGTGCTCGCATCACCGGTTGGTGCGCGCACATCATCGAACAGCAAGACAATAATCGGTTGATCCGGCCCAGAGCCCTCTACACGGGTCCGCCGCCGCAGCCCTATGTGCCGATTGCGCAACGAGCCTGAAGAGGAGCGACAACACCGATGGCCGGCATGGACCTCGCGGATCACATCGCACAAGCGCAGCACATGGACGGCCCTAGATTTAGCCTGCCCTGGCGATCCTTCGAAGAGTTCTTTACCGCTCGTGTGAACGATCCTGCCTTGGCCGAGCGGCCATTCCTCGTCTATCTCGACGATGAACGACGTGTCCGTCGCACCTATTCGTATTCGCAGTTCGGTTGGACGGTGAGCCAACTGGCACTGGTCCTGAGACAACAGGGGCTGCGGCGCGGCGGACGCCTCGCCACGATGTGCTTCAACCATGACCAGGCCGTCTTGCTCTATTTTGCCGCCTGGACGATCGGCGTTGCCGTGGTGCCGATCAATGTGGAGGAGTCAGAGCAGAAAAAACGCTATATCCTCGAACATTCGGAGGCCACGGTGATCTGTTGCTGGGCGGACTGTCTCGAAGAAGTTCGGGCGATTCAAAAACAGGTGCCGGGTCTCCGGCGCGTCATCCCGATCGGCGATGACGGCCTGCTCGCCTCGGTTCCGCTCGACCCGAGTTCGATGGGAGACGCCTCTGAACCGGAGGAAGTCAGTCTGAGCGACGAGGCCTTGATCGTCTACACCTCCGGCACCACCGGAGAACCGAAGGGCGTCGTGCTGACCGCGGAGAACCTCCTCATCGACGCCGACGGGATCGCGGACTGGCACGGATTCACGTCCGATGATCGTCTCATGTGCGTGCTGCCGATTCACCACGTGAACGGCGCCGTGGTCACCTTGGTCACGCCCTTCTACTTCGGCGGAGGGGTGGTGCTCACCCGCAAGTTCAAGGCAGGGACGTTCTGGCGGCATATCCACGCCGAGGGCGTCACCTGCGTCAGCGTCGTGCCGACCGTGCTGGAATTCTTGCTGATGATGAAGGAAGACGCGCGCCACGACGACCTCAGCCGATTCCGCGGCGTGATTTGCGGAGCCGGCCCGCTCCTCAAAGACACGGCGTTCCGGTTTACCGAACGGTTCGGGGTGCCGATCCATCACGGCTATGGCCTGTCCGAGACGACCTGCTACTCCTGTTTTCTCCCGCGCGACCTCTCGGCCGACGAGCGGCGCCGCTGGCTGATCGAGTATGAATTCCCCTCGATCGGTTCGCCGATCCGCCATAACGAGATGGCGATCCTGGACGAACGGGGCCGCCCGCTGCCGGAGCACCGGCGGGGCGAGATCTGTATTCGTGGGCGCACGGTCTGCCGGGGGTACTTCAAACGGCCGGATGCGAACGAGGCGGCCTTTCGCGGGGGGTGGTTCAGGTCGGGCGACGAAGGGTTCTACGTGCGGGATAAGGAAGGCCGTCCCTTCTTCTTCATTTCGGGACGGATCAAGGAGCTGATTATCCGGGGAGGCATCAACATCTCGCCCCTGGAGATCGACGAAGTCTTGCGGGGCCATCCGGAGATCACGTTCGCCATGGCCGTGCCGTTTGAACACCGTCTCTATGGGGAGGAGATCGCCGCCTATCTGGTGCCGAAGAACGCGACGGCCCCCCCCAAGGAGGCCGATCTCCTCGCCTACTGTCGCGGCCGTCTGCCGTTTGCGAAACGGCCCAAGGTCTTCCTGTTCGGAGAAGACATTCCGTACACGTCGACGGGCAAACCCAAACGGATCGAACTCGCGAAGCGCCTGGCCCCCGAGCTCGCGGCCTATCGAGAGGTCCGGTTCGTCGATCGCGGCTGAGCGGCGGAGCACAAGCCTGTGACGAAGAATCTGTTCAAAGGCCTGGAGCGGATCGAGGAAGCGCGGGAACGCTTCGTCGGACCCAGCTTCATGGCGGGCCTCTACGAAGGTCGTCCGAATTTCGAGCTGCTCTGTCTGCCGCCGGAGTCCTCCGGGGAGCACAGCGCGGGAGAGGCCTACGGCAAGGAGATCGAAGCCTTCCTCACGCGCGAAGTGGACCCCGACGAAATCGAGCGTACCGCCAAGATCCCCGAGTCGGTCTTGACCGGCCTCTTCGCGCGTGGCGCGTTCGCGATGAAAATTCCCACTGGGATTCTCCTATACGAACTACGGGCGCGTGCTGACCCTGATCGCGAGCTGGAGCAATATTCTGGCGCTGACCGTCGCGGTTCCCCAATCCATCGGCATCGGAATGCCCATCCTCTTGTTCGGAACCGAAGAGCAGAAAAAGAAGTACCTCCCGCTCGTCGCTCGAGAAGCGATTTCAGCCTTCGCGCTCACCGAGCCCATGACCGGATCGGACGCCGCCAATATCCGGACCGAAGCGGTGCTGGAGGCGTCCGGCGGCCACTTCCGCGTCAACGGAGAAAAGCTCTGGTGCACCAACGGACCGATCGCTCGCTACCTGACGCTCATCGCGCGGGTCCCGGCCAGGCGCGTTCAGCAGGACGGCAAGCCGGTCTGGCAGCCTGCGCCGGAAGGCAAAGACGCTGAAGACCACGTCCATTCGGCCTTCATTCTCGACATGCGGACGCCCGGGGTTCAGATTCGCCAGCGATGCCGATTCGAAGGCTGCCGGGGCATTGAAAACGCGCATATCACGCTCCACGACGTGCCGGTGGCGGCGGAGAACGTGATCGGGCAGATCGGACAGGGGCTGAAATATGCGCTGACGATTCTCAACGTCGGCCGCGCCGTCAGCATTCCGGCCATTTGCCTGGGCATGGCCAAGCAGGCCTGGCAGCCGACGTTGGATCGCGCCAACCAGCGCCATACGTTTGGTCAGCCGCTGGCCGCGCGCCAGACGCAGCAAGTGCGGATCGGCCGAATGGCGGCCGACTTGTACGCCATGGAAGCGGTCGCGCACCTGGTGTGGCGTTTGGCGGATCAGCACCGGCATGACATCCGCATCGAAGCCGCCATCGCCAAGCTCTTCTGTTCCGAGCAAGCCATTCGGTTCGTGCGTGATGCCCAGATCATCTTCGGCGGGATGGGGTACGAGACCGCGGACTCCAAACGCGTTCGCGGAGAGCCGGCGTTCGGCATCGAGCAACTCGTGCGGGACGTGGAAATGTATCGAATCGGCGAGGGGGCCACCGATATTCTGCGGCCCTTCGTGGCGCGCGAGGGCCTCGATGCGCACCTGGATCGGACGAAGGGGTTGTTCTCGGGCGAATTGAGCGGCGCCGGACGCGCGGCGGAATGGCTGAGGCTGCTCCGGTTCTATGCGTCCTGGTATGCCGGACAATGGCGGCAACGACGGCTGCCCCACCGGGCTGAGTGCCGGCATCCCGGAGTTCGGCCGGCCTTTCGCTACATCGAACGGACCAGCCGACGGCTCGCCCGATCCATCTTCTACGCCATGGTCGTCCATCGGGAAGGGCTTCGGGACGATCAAGGCCGACAACAGCGCATCGAGGCCGTCGGCGAGGACCTCCTCGTCATGGCCGCCGCCGCGCTGAAGGCGGAGTCCGACGAGCGGTTCGGAGCATGCAGTGAGGCATGGGAGTTGGCCGGTGAGTTCTTCATCGGCGCCAGAGACCGGATCAGGCGAAACATCCGAGAATTGCTTCGCAACCGCGACGGCCCCTCAGCCGCAACAGGCCGGCGCGCGTTGTCCGGCCGCTACGCTTCCCTCTCGGAAGGCGGCATCCGTCGAGGGCTCTTCGACTATCTTTCCAGGAAAAACCGGTAGCCCCGCAGACTTCCTCCAGCCGGTCAGGGACGTCCGAAAGGTCGAGACCGGCAACACCCGGCATGGTATGATGACGAGGACTCATGGCCTATCCACGCGTTCCGCTCAGATCGCGCGGGGCATCGGGCTGCCCCCGGCGATGCAGATTGACCGAGACACTCTTCCTATTCTTGTGCGGGGGGCTAGGGCTCGCCCTCGGCATTCCGGAGAGTCTTTCCGCCTCCGGCTTGGCCCCGTCGCAGGAAGAGATCCAAAAATATCGGAACAGTTGGAACCCCCTGTCGTATGGCCCGCTCATGGTCATTTCGGCGGACCTGCATCCCCAGGGGCAATGCAACCTCCGGCCCTTCTTCTTCAGCCAAATCAGCGAAAAGCGGTTCGGCAATGACCTTTCCGTAGACCGGACGACCTCCTCCACACATTCCTATGCGATCTCTCCCCTCGTGACGGGCGGGTGCGGGGTCACCGATCACTTCGAGGTCGGCTTCGCGATCAGCGCCTCCTCTTTCTGGGCCAGAGACAGCACGAGGTTCAATGCGGGGCAGGGCGGTCCTGTCACGACGAATACAGGTATCGGTGATCTCACGATCGGGTTCGCCTATCGGCCCATCGTTCAAGACCCCGGTAGCTGGCGCCCTTCGATCACACCCATTACCCAGATCGCGCTCCCGACCAGTCGATGGCTGACGAGCACCAAGGCTCCGCCGGGAGACTTTTTGCCCCTCGGGCGTCTCCCGGCTTCTCGATTTGGAAGGCCGAGCATCACGGAGGGCCTCCTGTTCCGCAAGAATATTCAGCCCTTTCGAATCAGCGGCGGCATGTACTACACCTATCACTTTACAGGGAGCGAGGCCGGGCAAGACACGCATGTTTCGGACGTCATCAACACGCGCCTGGCCTTCGAATACGTCGTCGATGACAAAAAAGGGCTCGCGTACAATCTCGAGTTCGTGGGATTGCATGGTGTTCCCTTCCGTCTTGATGGACGGGAGATCAACCGCGGACTGAAGCACGGATTTACCAGTCTTGGGGTGGAGCCCGCCGTGCAATTCAAGCTCACGGACCGACTGGCCGGCTCGGCCGGGGTCCTGTTCACGGTCGCCGGACAAAACGCGCTCGACGGCATTTATCCCAACTTCTCGCTCTTTTGGTTTTGGAGCAAGAGCGGCAAGATCATCATGCGCTGACCCGCACTATTCAGGAGGACTTCTACTGCAACGCAGCGTGAACTGTTTCAACGTCGACGTGAGTTCTTCCGCCAGACCCAGGAGTTCATGCACTTCCGTGGCGGCTTGCGTGATGGCCGACTTGTTGCCTTCACTCATCATCGCGACCGATTGGACATTCTCGCTGATCTGCACCGTCGCCTTGCTCTGT
>SWDL01000479.1 GCA_005116795.1 Nitrospira sp.
ACTGGTGCGGCGAACCGCTACGGGACTACGAGACGATCGTCACGCTGATCTCTCGGACGGCCACGGCCAAAGGTCTCAAGGTCACCTGCCGTCTGGACCGCCGCAAGTACCCGACCGGCCGCAAGGTGACAGACGAGGAGATGCCGCGCGTGAACCTCGAGCGCCACAAGTTCCACGGCGACTGGAACTACACCATCCGACCCACCGGGATACAGAGGAATTGAGAATTGGCACCTTTATTTATTTACGCTGCCTTACTCTCTGTCCTGGTGCGTGGTTTCCCGCTTTTCGATGATTGATCAACGGCTTGAGATGATTCCAGCTACTACGTTCTATTCGATCTAGTCCAGTCCTTTAGATCGGCTTTTAGCACAAATGGGGTATCCATTTCGCTCTCGTAGCCCCTAGAGGTCGCGGTCGCACATCTGTGCGCCCCCGACCATCTGTCTATAAGACACCGGGAGTGGTGGCCAGGCTTCTCATAGCCTTGACGCCAATAAGTTGAATGTCCCCTTTTCTCCTTCCCCCAGAAGGTCAAGGTCGAGGTCGAGGTTCGAGCCGAGGTTGCGGCAGAGGATGCCGCTCGTTGTGCGAGCACAGGGGGCCCTGTAGGCCGCCTTTCCCTCACGTTTCCATCATTTCCAGCCGCGCATCGAATTCATGCCCGCAGGCCGTGCAGCGAATACAATCCGACTCGACCGTGAATTCGTCGGAGCGGATCCCCATGCCGCCGCAGTCGGGACAGCGGGCGAGATGGAGCGGATGCTCGTCGAGCGACTCGTATCGCACGCCCCGCAGGCAATACACCGGCTTGCCGTCCAGCTCCCACGGCGTTCCGGCATGGTCCCGTTCCGGCAAGACGATGTAATGACGGGCGGCGTACTCGTCGATCGCCTGACGGTCGTGAAATCTCGCCTGACAGACTTTTCCCGTATGGGCGTCGTAGAGCGTGTTGTCTACGATGATCATCTTGGTGGGCCCCATAGTGACACCTCCCTTGGGACACGTCGCCACAGGCTCCTGCACTCGACGCAGGCTGACCCACCATAGGCCCCCTCCCCTGACCAAGTCAATGCGTGAGCATTGAGGGCGCCGGGGACCACCCCCGCCTGAGCGGGACCATCACTCGGTCGCGAAGGAAGGGAGCCGGGCACACCAGAGCCACAGACGGTCGAGGTAGAGGTACACGACCGGGGTCGTGTAGAGCGTGAGCATCTGGCTCACGAGCAGGCCGCCCACGATCGCAATGCCGAGCGGCCGTCGCAGCTCCGATCCCACGCCCATCCCCACTGCCAGCGGCAGGGCGCCGAGTAAGGCGGCCATCGTCGTCATCATGATCGGCCGGAAGCGCATCAGGCAGGCCTCGTAGATCGCCTCCTCCGGCGGTTTCCCTTCCTTCCGCTCCGCCTCCAGCGCAAAGTCGATCATCATGATGGCGTTCTTCTTCACGAGACCGATGAGGAGCACGATCCCGATCAGCGCGATCATGCTCAGCTCGGTCTTGAACAAGAGCAGGGCCAGCAGGGCGCCGACGCCCGCCGACGGCAGCGTCGAGAGGATCGTGAGCGGATGGATGTAGCTCTCGTAGAGAATGCCCAGCACGATGTACAGCGTGACGATCGCCGCCAGGATCAGCCACGGCTGATTCTCCACCGAGGACTGGAAGGCCCGGGCGGTTCCCTGAAAACTCCCCCGGATGTCGCCCGGCAGGCCGATCTCCTGCATGGCCTTCTCGATGGCCTGCACCGCCTCGCCGAGCGAGACGCCCGGCGCCATGTTGAACGACAACGTCACCCCCGGAAACTGTCCCTGGTGGTTCACGGACAGCAGGGTGGCGGAGGGTTCGTACCTGGTGACGGCGCTCAGCGGCACTTGTGCCCCGGTGGGCGCCCGCACATAGATGTCCTGAAGGATGGAGGGGTTCTGCCAATACTGCGGGGCCACCTCCATCACGACGTGATACTGATTGAGCGGGGTGTAGATGATGGAGACCTGCCGCTGGCCGAAGGCATCGTAGAGGGTGTCGTCGATGAGCTGGGGTGAGAGACCGAGCCGGGAGGCCGTGCTCCGGTCGAACACGATCAACGATTGCCGGCCCTTGTCCTGCAGATCGCTGTTCACGTCCGTGATCTCCGGCAGAGCACGGAGCTTCCGCTCGACGTTCGGCGCCCAGGTGTTGAGCTCGGCCAGGTCGACGCTCTGCAGCGTGTACTGATATTGGGCGCTGCTCACCCGGCCGCCGATCCGAAGATCCTGAATCGCCTGGAGATAGGTCGGCGCCCCCGGGACCGCCGCGAGCGTGGGACGCAGCCGGGCGATCACCTGATCCGCGCTGAGTGTCCGCTCCTCGAGCGGTTTCAACGTGATGTACATGCGGCCGGTGTTGGCGCTGCTGCCGCCGCCGCCTGAAAAACCCGTGACGTCGGCCACCGCCGGATCACGCTTGATGATCTCCGCCACCTCGATCAGCTTCCGGCGCATGGCTTGAAATGAAATATCCTGAGCGGCCTGAATGTTCCCGAAGAGGCGGCCCGTGTCCTGCTGGGGGAAGAATCCCTTGGGGACGATGACGTAGAGGTAGACGCTCACCGCCATGGTGGCCAGCGTCACGGCGAGCATGCTGCGTGGGTGCCGCAGGACCCAGGCCAGGCTCGCCGCGTAGCCGCCGCGCATCCCCTCGAACCCCCGCTCGCTGATCCGGTACCACCACCCGTGCGCCGTGCC
>SWDL01000480.1 GCA_005116795.1 Nitrospira sp.
AATGATCAACAGACTGGTGATCTGCTAGGAGAGATTTATGACCTGAGGAGTGCCGCAGAACATTTGAATGACTGGGGAGCTGTACTGGCTCAGAGTATTCCACCAACCAAGCGAGAGCAACATGCTGGCTTACGGTCATCGCAAGCTGAATTCCTGGCAGGACAGTCTTACATAAGGCTGCTTTCAAACAGAGGCCTGCTAGAACATTTCAGAAGTGATGACACGATCCAAGCATTCTGGGGCCTTGATGATACTGAGCGAACGCGACGTTGGGGAGAGCCCAGTGATTTAACTGCGCTACAGCCCTAGCCTTCCAAGTCGTCCACGCACACAACGTCCTCTCGTAACCCTGCCTAGGCGTTATAATAGCCAGGTCGGGCTATTCTTCCAGTTCGGGCAAGATGCCCTGCACTTCATCAACACGCTTCCTTAAGAGTTCACTGCCCTTGCGAAGCCCCTGGGCAAAATATGATGTTTCATCCACAAGTCCATAAATTTCAGCGTATTCTTTTAAGGACGCACGAGCTAACCTTAAATACTCTGAAAATTCGTATCTCGCTTCGCGTTTCAGCCCATTTTGCTTGAACGCAAGTCCAAGCCCATAATGAGCTCCGCCAATGTTCGGGCTCAACAGAATGGCAGCCCGATATTCGGCGATCGCTTTATCCACTTCGCCGTTTGTCCGAAGCGCATCGCCTAGGCTGACATGCATTTGAGCATCGGGCTTGAGACGTAATGCAGTATTATATTCTGCAATCGCTCCCGCTAGGTCCCCCCTCTTCTGTAGCGACTCTCCCAGTCTGTGATGCGCTTCGGCGTTACTAGGTTCCAGACGTGCCGCAGTACGATATTCTGCCATTGCGCCCTTTAGATCGCCTCTCCGTTCTAGTATGGACCCAAGGTTCAGATGTGGCTGAACACTCTCTGGCTTTACAGTTGACGCAATCCGGAACTCCTCAAATGCGCCGTCTAAGTCACCCGTGATCGCAAGTGTTAAAGCCAAGATCATGCGGAGCACGTATTCATCTGGTCGCAAGCGCAGCGCGTTCCTATATTCCGCAACGGATGCCTTGTGGTCACCAATCTTTTCATATGCATCACCCAACCCATGATGGAGCGCGTACGCAACCAAGTTGTCTGGGTTTAAATTCAACCCATTCTGGAACATTGCTATCGCTTCAACCGTGTCACCTGCTTCTGCCAGGGCATGTCCGAGGCCAAAGTGAGCATCAGGCCCCTTGGGATCTTTAAGCAAAGCCAAGCGGAACTCTGCAATCGCCGAGGCATGGTCTCCCCTGTCCAGCAACAAGAATCCAAGACGTTTGTGAGGTCCCGCCGACTCTGGCAGAACTCGGAGCGCAGCACGATATTCCAAGATCGCTTCATCAGGTCTACCATCACCTGCTAGTGCCTCACCGAGAAGGACACGAGTCAATGCAATGTCTTCTGCGGGCAGACCATAGATTGACACCATTTGCAAGACGGTTCGAAACTCTTGCATAGCCTCCTTGTATTTTTTCTCTTCATTCAGAAGCGCACCCAACGCGAGGCGTACCCCAGGATGGGACGGATCGATTACGAGCGCCTGTGTAATCAAATTGCGTGCGGCTTTCCTGCCCTCGGGCGTGGACTCTTCTCGTCTTTGGCTCGTTCCGAGCAGCGAAGTCCATGCACGGGCGACAAGATTTGAAACCTCTAGCCTATTTAACACCTGTTGCCGTTGCCTCGTAACCGTTCCCACCTCAGTCTTGGATCTTAAAGCAACAAGCTCCCCAGTTTTCGCTTCAACCTGTTGCTTGAGCCGATCATTTTCTGCTCGCAAGTTAAGCAGCTCTGCTTTCGCATTCTCATTCCGGCGAAGTGCGTCAATCTGGCGTGCCACAACGTCAGTATCAATCTTAGCCGTTACCTCCACGCGGATGACATGCGTGGTCCCCTCCATGGTATCTCTGGTGGCCTGCTCCACCACCTCAACGATCCCCGCCGTGTAGGCCCGTATTTCCTCCTTTGACAGATCGAAGTTCTTTATCTGTGTAATACTCTCGATGTAGGTACCTGCTTGCTCCAACGCGAGGCGCTTAGCGTCTAGCAGGGCCAGCCTTTTTGCATCGGCCCGCGTGTCATTGTCGCCCATGCGATATTCACCGGTGGCGGTGATCGTTCGAATTTCGGCCACCGCAGTGACAACATGTGAAAAACACACCGGCAGCGCAACGGCCAGCGCAATCCCAATGGTAGGCCACTTACCCTTCCATGTCTTCATCTCGCTGGTCTCCGACCTGACTTGTAGGGCTCAAGGTTATTCCGGCTCAGCGGAAAAGTCTAGAATGGAATGAACTGAAGTCTGCAGAGCGAGTGTCAGCAACTGCATCGAGGGTCAGATTATTTCAACAGAGTGCAGCACAAAAAGGAGTCGGGAGTCGTTCTTTAGGTGAAACAGAATGCTAGGCTGGACGGGATGGACCCGGAGGGGAAGAACAAGGCGGGGACTGCCTGTCAGCAGGAGAAAAGATCCGCCAATGCCGGCATCGCGCTCCGGCGCGGCTCCATAGGCATTGGCGAGCTGGGCATCAGGCTTCAGAGAGAGCCTAAGCCCATCGCATCGTGGAATTCCCCGAAGCGGTCCACCCGTCGCCAGCCGTTCCCAGTCCGTGCGTTGAAAGGTTTCGGCTTTACACCCGATATTCGACGATCGCAAATTTCCGCTTGCCGACTTTGAGCCGAATCGGATGTCCGGCGGAGAGCGTGAGCACCGCATTGGAATCGGTTTGCTTCACCTCGTCGACCTCGATTCCGCCCTGCACGATCAGCCGGCGGGCCTCACCCTTGCTCGGCACCAGCTTCGTGCGCGCGATGGCATCGGCCAGCGAGATCGTCGGCTTGGCGGGATCGGCCACGTCGGCTCGCGTCAGCACGAGCCTCGCATCCGGCTCATCGGGAAATTCCCGCTCGCGGAACTTCTGTTGAAAGCCGGCCTTGGCCCCCTGGGCCGCCTGCGCCCCGTGATACTGCGCGACAATCCGTTCGGCCAGGCTGAGTTTTGCGTCCATGGGATGCTGGGCCTTGACGGCCGCCAGGTCTTCACTCGTCAGCAATTCGTAATAGCGAATCATCAACGTATCGCTGATGGACATCAGTTTCCCGAACATCTCGGCCGGCGCGTCCTCCAGCGCAATATAGTTCCCCACGCTCTTACTCATCTTTTTGACGCCGTCCGTTCCTTCGAGCAGCGGCATGGTGATGACAACCTGCGATTCCTGCCCGTAGTCTCGTTGAAGCTCGCGCCCCACCAGCAGATTGAACTTTTGATCGGTCCCGCCCAATTCCACATCGGCCTTCAGCGCCACCGAATCGTAGCCTTGGACCAGGGGATACAGAAACTCGTGCACGCTGATCGGCTTCTGCTCCTGGAACCGCTTATGAAAGTCGTCCCGTTCCATCATGCGGGCGACACGGTAATGGGCCGCGAGTTGGATCAACCCGTCCGCCGTCATGGGCCCCATCCACCGGCTGTTGAATTCAATCGTCGTTTTCTGAGGGTCGAGCATCTTGAAGATTTGGCGTTGATACGTCTTCGCATTCTCCTGGACCTGCTCTTTGGCCAAGGCCTTTCGGGTCTCGGACACGCCGGTCGGATCGCCGATCATGCCGGTAAAATCCCCGATCAGAAAAATGACCTGATGGCCCAGATCCTGGAAGTGCTTCAGTTTTTGGATCAGGACCGTATGGCCGAGATGCAGGTCAGGCGCGGTGGGATCGAATCCGGCCTTAATGCGCAGCGGCGTCTTCTCCTTCGCCGCGCGCGCCAGCTTGGACTCCAGTTCGCTCCGCTGGATGACCTCCACAGCCCCACGCATGATCAAATCCATCTGGCGGGCAATTTCACTCATACGCCCTGTCGCTCCCCTGGAACAGCAGCCGCACTCGGAACGGCTCCGACCGGTCTCCCGTCACGACTCACCACGACCAACGGACGAAGGCGTTCGAGCCGCTTGGCCCCAATCCCCCTCACTCGCTTCAGGTCCTCTACGCTCCGGAAGCGTCCTCGTGTTGCCCGTTCAGCAATCACCGCCTGCGCCAACACGGGGCCTATCCCAGGCAGACGTTGCAATTCTTCAGCCGTGGCTCGATTGACATCAAGCCGTGTTGCCTGGGAAGCACTAGTGGCCGGCAACGGCCTGTTCGTGGTGGTCTTTCTCTGAACATTTCCATGCCCTGACGTCCGACCCGCACCCGAATCAAGAGCAGGATGCGCCGCCGGAGGAGCGGGCCGATGCTCTCCAGCCGGGGCCTGAGTCATCACGTTCCCTTGACTGACCGACGAAGCGGGCCTGCCGATCCACACCATCACCGCAAGGGTCACCGCCAGCATCGCCAATTTGAAGAGGAGGGACCGGATCATGCGCGTGCCTTCGCCACGTGGATGGCGTCCCCGCCGAGATCCTCGGCGGCTTCCATGAGCCCCTCGGCCAGCGTCGGGTGGGCATGGATCATCGCGGCGATACGCGAGGCCGGAATTCCCGCTTCCATCGCCAGCGCCGCCTCATGGATCAGATCGGAGGCGTGGCTCCCGACAATGTGCGCTCCCCACAGCATGCCGGTTCGGCCATCCGCGATCAGCTTGAACAGTCCTGTCGTGTCACCGGTCGCTTGGGCTTTTCCGCTCGCGAGATAACGAAACCGCCCGACTTTGAGATCGCGGGCCGGATCACCGCCCTGCGTCTCGCACCGCGATCGGGCCTGCGCCTCGGTCAGGCCGACGCGGCCGACTTCCGGTAGGGTAAAAATACCGGCCGGAATGACCTCATAGTTGATGCGGGCTCGATGTCCCAGCGCCTGCGCCGCCGCCACTTTCCCTTGTGCCGAGGCCACGTGCGCCAGCATGGCCTTCCCGGTCACGTCGCCGATCGCATAGATGCCGGGGACGTTCGTTTGAAGCGACTCATCCACGAGCACCTCTCCCCGACGTCCGAGTTGCACGCCGACTCTTTCCAAGCCGATGTCTCGCGTATTGAATCCGCGCCCGACCGCGACCAACATCTGTTGGCCGGTCACGGTCGCGCCGTCTTTCAGCGTCGCCGTCATGCATTCGGCCTGCCGCTCCAGGGTCGCCACCGACGTGCCGGCACAGATCTCGACCCCTCGCTTTTTCAGTTCGCGGGTCATCAGCGTCGAAATTTCCTCATCCTCCGTCGGCAGGAGTCTCGGCATCAGTTCGACGACCGTGACGTGGGCGCCCAGGCCGCTATAGAGAGACGCAAACTCGCAGCCTTCCACCCCGCCGCCGATGATCAGGAGCGAGGCCGGCACCACCGACAACTCCAGGGCTTCTCGACTGGTGATGATCTGCCGGCCGTCGATCGGAAACTGCGGAAGATTCGGCCAGGATGACCCAGTCGCCAGGATGATGATATCCGCGGAGACGGACGTGGCGGTCCCATCCGGTGCGACGACCCGAAGGGTCCGCTGGTCGAGCAGTTCGCCGCGTCCCTCCAGATGAATGATATTCCAGCTCTTGAGCAGCGTGGCGATCCCTCGCCGCAGCGTCGACACGACGGTGTGCTTCCGCGCGACCATCTTGACGGGGTCGTACCCGATCGTCCCGAGCCCGGTCAGCCCCATCTCAGAGGCCTTCTTGAGCTTATCGCCCAGCTCGATGACCGCCAGCAGCGCCTTACTGGGGATGCACCCCCAGTTCAAGCAGACACCGCCCAGAGCCTCCCGTTCGACCACGGTGACGCGCGCACCCAACTGC
>SWDL01000481.1 GCA_005116795.1 Nitrospira sp.
TGGTTTTCTCCCATGCCGCATCGGCGGCGGCAAGTGCTGCAACCTCGGCCAGAAAGGCGGAACGGTCAGCCGGTGAGGGCGTGGTGAAGATCGCTTTGGAAACATCTCCGATGCCCTGAACCACCATGCCCGATACGGGCAAAAGGTCTTCACCCAATTTCCCATTGGGGACTTGGGACTTACGGCGGAGGGACGGCTTTTCGCCTGCGGGCTTCGGCTTTTCAATTTCAGGTGCTGGGGCAACGGCGACAGGTTCGGGAGCAACTGCCACCGGTTCGGGAACAATGATTTCCGGTTCCGGAGACGCCATTTCTGGCTCGGCCAAAGGCAGTTCCGGCTCAGGGACAACCATGGCAGGTTCGGGCGCTGGGCGTTCGTGGATGTCAGCGACCCGTGGGACGCGCAGAACTTCATCAGGAGGGTCGTAGCCACATGTTGACGCGACTCAAAATCAGAAACTTCAAACGCTTCGACGATGTGGACATTGAACTTGGAAAGGCTGTTGTCCTGATCGGCCCCAATAATTCCGGAAAGACCACGGCATTGCAGGCGCTTGCCCTCTGGGACATCGGTCTAAGGCGGTGGAACGAAAAGCGCAAGGGAAAGTCTTCTCCGGAGAAACGGCCGGGGGTCACCGTGAACCGGCGCGATCTGTTCTCCATTCCAGTCCCAAGTGCCAACCTCCTCTGGCGCGATCTCCACGTTCGCGATGTTCTGCAGCGCAAACAAAACGGGAAAGCTCGCCCAAAGACCGAGAATGTCCGCGTGGACATCATCGTGGACGGCGTCACCAACGATACGGCATGGTCCTGCGGCCTCGAGTTCGACTACGCAAATGAAGAGTCCTTTTATTGTAGACCGCTGCGAAATGGTAACGGCCCTGATCGTATGTCGGTCCCCGAAGAAGCTGGAAGCGCGCGCGTTGCGTTCCTCCCCCCCATGTCCGGTCTGGCAGACAGGGAGTATTTCAAACAGCCGGGTGAGATCGGCGTGCTCATCGGCCAGGGTCAAACGGCCCAAGTCCTGCGCAACCTTTGTCATCAAATCTACAACAACAAGGATTCAGGGCATTGGGATGATTTGGTGAAGCACATCCGGACCTTGTTCGGCGTGGATCTATTGGTTCCGCAGTATATCGCCGAGCGCAGCGAGATCACCATGGCTTACAAGGACGAGCGGGGAAACAAACTCGATTTGTCCTCCTCGGGCCGAGGTCTCCAGCAAACGCTTCTCTTGCTGGCCCACCTCTACGCGAACTCAGGGGCTGTCCTACTTCTGGATGAACCCGACGCACATCTGGAAATCCTTCGGCAGCGCGAAACGTATAACCTCCTCATTCGGGTGGCAGAACAGCAAGGCTCGCAAATCATTGCCGCCAGCCATTCCGAAGTCGTGCTCAATGAGGCAGCCGACCGTGATGTTGTTGTCGCCTTTGTCGGCAATCCCCATCGAATTGACAATCGTAAATCCCAAGTTCTTAAAGCACTACGGGACATCGGGTTCGATCAGTATTACCAAGCAGAAGAAACTGGTTGGGTGCTGTATGTGGAGAACTCCACCGACCTGGCTATCCTCCAAATCTTCGCCAAGTCTCTCGATCATGAAGCCAAGGATCATCTTGAACGTCCGTTTGTGAAATACGTCGAGACCAATCTTCCCCAGAAAGCTCGCGACCATTTCTTTGGTTTGCAGGAAGCTAAGAGTGATCTTGTGGGGATTGCCATCTTCGACCGCCTCGACAGTGAGCTTCAATCCGCCAATGGGCTCACCGAAACAATGGGGCGCCGCAAGGAAATCGAAAACTATTTCTGCATGGAAGAGGTATTGCTCGCCTACGCCAGACATGACTTGCCCGATGATCTGTTCGGGAGAGCCGAGAGTCAACAACGCGAGCAGGCGATGCGCGAGGCCATCGCGGACGTAACGAAACTTCTCGAAATAGATGAGCTGGACCCATGGTCTCCTGATGTGAAAGCGAGCGATCATGTTTTTGATCGGGTTTTCCGGCTTTTCTTCAAGAAACTCAAGCTTCCGCTCCAATTGCGAAAATCCGAATATCACATCCTCGCTGGTCTAGTGCCGAAGGAAAAACTGGACGGGGAGATCAAGGAAAAGCTTGACGCCGTTGTCAAAGTGGCCAAAAAGGCAAAACCGAGGACGGAGTAATCCGATGGCGCGAGCGAAAAAACAATCTGCCACCCCGGTCGAATCCATCAAACACAAAGATAAGCGGGCCAACATCCCCACGGAGGAGTTGCGCGACTCCGTAGCCGAGGATTGAGAAGGGCATCAACCACTACGGCAACGAAGGGCTGAAGGTGTTCGAGGTGTGAAGCAGGAAAAGGAGAACGACTCATGGCAATGAACGTTGAAATCAAAGACAACAAACTCTGCATCGGAATTAACTTGAAGACCCCAGCGCCATCGGCATCCGGTAAAACCCTGGTGGTAGCCGGCAGCGGGGGAATACCGTGACCACCGCCTAAGTGGACGGGAAGCCTGTCACGATCGGGCTGAATGCGTAGATCAAACCCTGCCCCCCGGCTTACGCGCTCTGGCGGCTTTCTTTTTCGCAGGTTTGGTCGTGGGCTTTTGCCTGATGGTGCGCGCCGCCTTCTTCTTCGCCGCCTTCTTCTTAAGGGGTTCGGTGATTTCCGCCATCTCGATGCCGAAGACATCGGCCAGTTCCGTGTCTTTGAGTACCCTGCCGGGTTGAGGCGCGTGACTCGACATGGGCAAGCCTTTCCCGGCTTTGGCGATGAGGTCCTTTTCGTCCACTTTGCGTAGCGTGAACAGCAGTTGCGGTGTTTCGTCGAGACGCGCGCCGATGCCGTAGAGTACCGCAGCGACGTGTTTGCACATGGAGGCCCAGTCCGGGCAGGAGCAGGTGAAGTTGATGTCTTTGGGGACGGGAAACAGGCCGGCGCCCGGCCGGCAGATACGCTCCATGACGTGTTCGGAGAAGCGCCCCTGCAACAGTTCGACCAGTGAATCGATTGCGCCCGAGCAGTCCTTGCAGACGGCGTTCCAGTGCGCCGGTGGCGCCGCCGCGACCGTGACTTCAACCCGGTAACGTCGTGACCCCATGACCAGCGCTTTGACCACGCCGCCGACAATGTGCAGGTCAAGCACCGCGCGGTTCCGCACATAACTGCGCCCGCGCGGCAAGCGGTTGGCGTAATCGCTATAGCGTTCGATGTTTCGGCACCAGGCCTTGCCCCAGAACGTCGTGGCGATGGCGCGCCCGGCGAGGACGACGGGTGTCAGGGCCGCGCCTTTTTTCTGCGATTTAGCAAGCTCGCGTTCGGCGTTGCGTTTGCGCTCGGCGACGGACACGTAGGGTTTCCAATCATAAAACATCTTGGTTATTCCTCCTGCAACGCGGCGTGAACATCAAGCGCGACGAGCTTGAGCAGTTCGTCGTCCTTCATCTCCGTGAGCAGCATGTCGGCGCCGCCTTCCAAGACATCGTTCGACAGTTGTTGCTTGGATTCGATCAACGCGTCTATTTTCTCTTCAATGGTGCCCCGACACACAAATTTATGCACCATCACGTGTTTGCTCTGGCCGATGCGAAACGCGCGGTCGGTGGCCTGCTGTTCCACTGCGGGATTCCACCAGCGGTCGAAGTGGACGACGTGTGTCGCGGCGGTCAGATTCAGCCCCGCGCCGCCCGCCTTGAGCGAGAGCACAAAGAACGGAACCCGCTCGTCGTCCTGAAAGTCCCGCACGAGTTGCCGGCGTTGCTTGACTGCGGTTCCTCCGTGCAGCACCAAGCCGGGACGCCCGAAGACCGATCCCAAAAAACCGGCGACAGGCGCCGTCGTCTCACGAAACTGCGTGAACACCAGCACTTTCTCCTGCCGGGCGGCGATGACTTCGGCGATCTCACGCAGCCGCGCAAATTTGCCGCTATCGGCCTCATGCCAGGCGCCGTCGCCCAACCACTGTGACGGATGATTACAGATTTGTTTGAAGCGCATCAGGAACGCCAGGATTGCGCCTCTGCGTGTGATGCCTTTGGCGTGTTCTAATTGCGCGGCGAGGTCCTGCACCGCGTGCTGATAGAGCGCGGCCTGCTTCCGGCTCAAACGGCAGAACGCCTTTAATTCGGTCTTGTCGGGAAGATCGGCGATGACCGACTTGTCGGTCTTCAATCGCCGCAAGATGTACGGGCGTATCAGTTCACGGAGCGGCGCGTAGGGGTGATGGGGGCGCTCGGCTAAGCGTTTGGTGAAATCGGCGAACTCCCTGTTGGAGCCGAGCAGTCCGGGATTGATGAAATCGAAAATCGACCACAAATCCGTGAGCCGGTTTTCGACGGGTGTGCCCGTCAGCGCGATACGTGTCCCGGCATTGAGTGTTTTGACGGCGCGTGTCTGTTTCGCATCGGGGTTCTTGATCGCTTGCGCTTCGTCCAGAATCGCCAGATGCCAGCGGGTATCGGTCATCCAGGGCAGGCGCAACAGCGAGCCGTAGCTGGTGATGACCACATCCACGCCCGCGAGTTGTTGCGGGTTGATCGCTTTCAATTCGGCTGCCGACATCGCCGAAGGATGCACCACCCGCGCGTTCAAAGTCGGCGCAAAGCGTGTGATTTCATCGGCCCAGTTTGCCAACAGCGATGCCGGCGCGATCAGGATGCTCGTCTGCGGTTGTATGCCGGGTTGACGTTGCCCGCGCAACACCAGCAGCAGAGCCAGCACCTGAATGGTCTTGCCCAAGCCCATGTCATCGGCAAGACAAGCGCCCAAACCCAGGTGGTGCAGAACATACAGCCACCGCACCCCCGCCTTCTGATAGGGGCGAAGCTCGGCATGTAGTGCGCTGCCCGGCTCGATGCGCGCCAATCCTTCCGGGCTGCGTAGCCCGGCAAGTGTTTCGGCCAGCCACGGCCCCGCCACGATGCTCGACCAGTCGGAATCGGCGAGAGGCGCGACGTCTTGGCCGACATGCGCGCCGGCCAGCATGCGCATCGCCTCGGCAAAAGAGACGCCGCCCTGTGCCGCTGCGCGTTCGGCTTGCCGATAGCGGGCAAGCATGTCGCTGAGTTTCTCCCGATCAACTTCGACCCAGCGACCACGTACCAGCGCAAGACCGTCCGATCCTGCCAGTAATCCGGACAGTTCATCGTCGGTCAACGGCTCGCCGTCCAGCGTCACTCCCACCTGAAAATCAAGCAGCGCATCTTTGCCGAATACGCCCGGTGTGGCGCTGCCCACGGTGGCGCGTATTTGGGGACGCGGCGGACGGCCTGCCTTCCAGGCGCCGGGCACGCGCAGCACCACGCCGGCGGCTTCGAGATGCGGGATGTCGGAGAGAAGCTGAAGCGCCTCCGCCGGTGTCCAGCGCAACGGGTGATAAATGTCGCCCTCCGCCACCATGGTCTTGAGCCAGGCGCACTGCTGCGCCGCCCGCTGCACCGGCAATAACAGCGACAGCAGTCGCTCCTTGTCGGCGGCGCCGGCGTACTCGCGCAGCGCCTGCCCCAGCGGTACATGCTGGGCCTTGGCGTGCGCCGATAACCGCGTGCTGTACGTCGCCAAAAACGCAAACGGCGCGTCGGTGTCCTTGCGGTTTTCAGCGAGATTGAAATGGACACGTCCGACCAGATTCCAGGCAGGATTGTGCGCGTTGAGAAATTCCTGAGTCGTCAGGCCGGACTCGATGAGTTCAGCATGCCATGCGGCGGCGATCTCTTGCCATAACGAGCGCAGCACGGACGCCGTCAGATACTCCGCGCCGGTCATCGGCGGCGCGGCGGCGGCGATGGCTTCAAGCTCCTCGGCAGGGGGTGGTGGAATCGCCGGGTCGGCGTTTGATGTGTCGGACTCAGGATCGGCTGCAGCGCTCGATCGCGCGCAGACGGCCGCGACATAACGAGCGCCGAATGCACGCCAGTAGCCGAATACCGGAGGCATTGCGATGCCGGCTTCGCCTGCGCCAAGCCGCACTAATCCGTGACCGCTGCCGCGTGAAAAGGACTGTTGCAGCCGGCGCGCAAGATCAGGCATCAGCGAGCAGGCGCCGGTCTCGTCGGTCGCCAACAGCAACCGCCCATGCGGCGTCAGTATCGGCGCCAGGGCGCTTGCCGCCGTACCCTGCGTATCAACCAAGTTCTGATCAATGGACCTGCGCTTCATCCTGCCTGAACTCCTGGGCGACGAAACGGTGTCAGGCGCCTGGAAGAAGGGCGCCTGACACCAAGTTAGACCAATTTTGCGTCGCGGGCAATCGATGCGAGGCGGCGACGGCCTGGTACTGATTCGCCCCGTCCGCCCCTTGACGATCAGTCCGGCCCTCGCTAATATCGCTCATCACATCGGCGATCTTTCGCTCAGCCCGCCGATGACAATACGACAATACGTGGTTGAGCCCGTCCTCTTGCCTGAGCGAACCACCCGCCTGATAGGCCGGTCGTTGAATTCCTCAGCCGAGGCATCGCAGAGGTTCGCACTCGCTTCATGATCGACGTTCGCCGGATCACCAAGCGCTACGGATCGCACACCGCCATCGAGAACGTGACGTTCTCCGTGGCGAAGGGCGAGGTCTTGGGGTTTCTCGGCCCGAACGGGGCCGGCAAGACCACGACGATGCGCATCCTGACCTGCTTCCTCCCGGCCACCGCCGGCACGGCCCACGTGGCCGGCTTCGACTGCTTCGACCAGCCGATGGAAGTGAAACGGCGGATCGGCTATCTCCCCGAGAATCCCCCCCTGTACCACGAATTGACGGTCACGGAATATCTGACGTTCGTCGGAAGGCTCAAGGGGCTGCGGGGAGCCGACTTGACCCGGCAGGAGGATCGCGTCCTTGAACGATTGTCGCTGGGCCACGTGCGCGACCGTCTGATCGGAAACCTGTCGCGAGGGTACCGGCAGCGTGTGGGGCTGGCCCAGGCGCTCATTCATGATCCGCCTGTGCTGATCCTCGATGAGCCGACCGTCGGGCTGGACCCGAAACAGATCATTGAAATCCGCGAGCTGATCAAGAACCTGGCCGGGTCGCACTCCGTCATCCTAAGCACGCATATCCTGCCCGAGGCCACCGCCGTCTGCCAGCGCGTGGTCATCATCAGCGGAGGCCGCATCGTGGCGGAGGACACCCCCGAGCGCCTGTCGGCCCAGTTGCGGAAGTCCGAAAAGATCAGCGTCAGCCTCAAGACTCCGCCCGCGGATGCGCGCGATCGGTTGCGGGCCGTGGCCGGCGTGGTCGCGGTGTTCGAATCGCAGGAGCCAGGCGCCTTTGTGATTGAATGCGAACTCGGGCGGGACATCCGGGAAGACCTCGCGCGCATGGCCGTCACCAGCGGATGGGGCCTGCTGGAGCTGACATCGGTGTCGCTGACCCTGGAAGACGTGTTCCTCCATCTCACCCGGCACGAAGAGGGCATTGCCCAGGGCAGCCGGTTGGCCGGACCGACGGCCTCGTCCGCAGAGGAGACCTCCCCATGAGACCCGTCTATGCCCTCCTGGCCAAGGAACTGCGTTCCGCCTTTGTGTCGCCGATCGTGTATGTGGTCGGCGCGGTCTTCCTGCTGGTGTTCGGATTTCTGTCCTATGTCGCCGTCAGCGCCGCCAGTGCGCGGGCGATCCAGTTGATGCAGATCCAGGGCGCCGCCGCCACCTTGAACCTGAACGACCTCGTGTTTCGACCGACGTTCCATAGCTCGGCGATCCTCCTCCTCTTGGTCGTGCCGATCCTCACCATGCGGGTCTTCGCCGAGGAGCGGAAGTTACGCACCTTCGAGTTGCTCATGACCTCGCCCATCGGGCTGAACGAGATCGTGACCGCGAAGTTTCTTGGCGTCTACACCATCTTTCTTGCGCTGCTGGCGTTGACCGGGATCGTGCCCTTGATTCTGGCGGTCTACAGCAGTTTCGACTGGAACCCGGTGTTCACCGGCTACCTGGGGCTGGCCCTGCTCGGCGGACTCTTCGTGGCCACCGGCGTGTTCGCCTCGGCGGTCACCGAGAATCAGATCGTGGCCGCCTTCCTGAGTTTCGGCATTCTCATCCTCTTCTGGCTGCTCGGCGCCTTCGGCTCCCTCCTGGGCGATACGCCGGCCGGAAACACAATCTCCTATCTCTCATTCATCGAACACATTGATCGCTTCGTCCGCGGCCTGATCGACACCAAAGACCTGGTGTATTTCGTGAGCGGCATCGTCCTCATGCTGTTTCTGACCTATCGCGTCGTGGAGTCGCAACGATGGAAATGAGCCGCATGGCCTCCACGCTCGGAATCCTGGGGGGCGGACTGGCCCTGGCCGGACTCGTCGCCTACACCCTGGCTCCTCAGATGCTGTGGCTCGTCACCTTGTGTGAAGTCCTCGCGCTGGGGTGCCTCATCGTCTTCTTCGTGACCCACTTCGAAACGTTCAAGGCCTTCTCCGTCCGTCGATCGACCAAGCTGGGGCTCAACAGTGCGCTGATGGTGCTGTTGGTCGTCGCCATCCTGATCATCGTCAATTTCCTGTCCACACGCCACACGGCCCGATGGGACCTCTCTGAGACCCAACATTTCACGCTGGCGCCTCAAACGCTCAAGATCTTGCGCGGGCTTCCCCAGGAGGTGAAGGTCACGGTGTTTGCCCAGGAGCGAGGCCCGTCGATCGGGACGTACCGCGATCTGCTGGACAGCTACAAAGCCGTCACCGAGAAGCTCAAAGTGGAGTATATCGATCCTGACCGGCGGCCCGGCGTCGCGCGCCAATACGGCATCACGCGGGTGGATACGGCGATTCTTGAAAGCGGACCCAACTCGACCCGCATCAGCGCGCCGTCCGAAGCGGAATTGACCAGCGCGATGATTCGTGTCTCCAAGGAGACGAAGAAGCGCATCGTGTTTCTGGAAGGACATGGCGAGCGGAGCATTCAAGATCGGGAGCGCACGGGGCTCTCCATCGCCAAAGAGGCCCTGGAGAAACAAAGCTACGACGTGGGGACGCTGTCGTTGCTTCAAGAAACGGCCGTGCCGGCCTCGACGGCCGCGCTGGTGCTCGCCGGTCCGAAGCGACCCGTGACCAAAGACGAACAAACCCGCTTGAACACCTACGTGACGGGCGGGGGCAGCCTCCTCATGCTCCTCGATCCGGACGCCCGGACCGAACTGGATGCCCTGCTCACACAGTGGGGCATTGAAGCGGGGCGCGGGGTCCTCGTCGACCTCCAAGACAGGCTCGCGCAAGGGGATCTCACGGCCCTGCTCATTCGGACCTTCACCGAACACGAAATTACCCAGGATTTTTCCTACGCGGTGCTGTTTCCCGTTTCCCGCCATCTCTCGTTCAACGAGGAACAGGGCAAGGAGTGGGACTATGTCCCGCTCGCGCGAACCTCCCCCCGGAGCTGGGCTGAAACCAACCCCCAGGGACGCGTGGTGCAGTACGATGAGAAGGAGGATGTGCAGGGTCCCCTCCCGCTCGCAGCCGCGCTGTCATGGAAAAAAGCGCCGGAAGAAGGGAAGACCCGTCCGGCTATCGTGATCGTGGGAAACTCTTCCTTTGCAAGCAACGCCTACGTGAACTATCCCGGCAATACGGATTTTTTCCTCCATGCCGTCGGCTGGTTGGCGGAAGAGCGCGACTTGATGTCCATTGCGCCGAAAGAGCCGGCCTTTCGCCCGTTCATCCCCAATCCCGCCCAGGAGCGAACCCTGCTGTACGTGCAAGTGCTGGCCCTTCCCGCCATCACGCTCTTCTGGGGACTGTCCATGTGGCGGCGACGCCGCCGGCTGTAAGGGGTGGCCATGAGATCCTTTTGGCCGACTGCCGTTCTCGTGGGGATACTGGTCTCGCTGGCCGGCTACCTCTATGTTGTCGAGCTTCCCCAGGAGCGCACCAAGACTCTGGCCGAGGCCGTCGAGAAGAAGCTCCTGGCAATCGAGGAACGGGAGGTGACCGGGCTGACCGTGCGGACCGGAACGACCGACGTCGTCCTGGCTCAAGCCGACGCCACGGCCTGGAAGGTCACCGCCCCCATCAAGACCGACGCCGACCCGCGCGAGGTGAGCAGCCTACTCAGAGCACTGGTCCTTGGAAAAGTTTCTCGGGTGATCGAAGAGCGCGCGACCGCCCTGGAGGCCTTCGGCCTGGAAAAGCCTGCGGCGGTCATCACGCTCCACGCCGGCGCTCGAACGGAAAGCCTCACCATCGGCGACAGCGGCCCCCTTTCCAATACGCTCTATGCGATGCGCGCCTCCGACAAGAAGGTGCTCCTGACCGACCTCGCCCCCAAGGACGTCCTGAACAAGACGCTCCAGACCTTTCGGCGAAAAGATATCGTGCGGTTCGATCAGAACAGGCTCGTGCGCGTCCGGCTGGTGACCTCCAAGAGCGAGATCCTGCTCGAACGAGCCGGAGAACCGCCTAAGGCCAAGTGGGCCATTAAGTTCCCCCTGGAGACGCGGGCCGATCAGATCGAAGTCCGCAGCCTGCTCCTGAAGCTCGATGACTTCAAAGCGCGGGGGTTCATCGACCCAGGCCCGGAGCACGAGGCCCTTCGGAAACAACTGACGGAACCGGCCGTCCGGATGACCCTGGAGGAAACCGGGGGCCTTGAGAAAACCTTGCGCCTCTTCCAACTTGATCCGGTCAGCGGCGAAGCCTATGCCGTCGGGCCGGCCGACGGGCCTATTTACCGGATCACTCCCGATGCCATTCATGATTTTTCCAAGGAGCTGTTTGCCTTGTTAGATAAGCGGCTTCTGGGGACCGATCGCGAGGAGATTGGATTTCTGAAGGTCAAGACGAGGGATGAAGAGTATACGCTGATCAATCAGACCGGCATGTGGGTGCTCGAAGAGAAGCCGACGGAGTCGCTCGACCAACAAAAAATTAACCTGTTCGTCAGCCGCGTGGTCGATCTCCCTGCAGAGTTGCGAGTCATCAAAGGCGGGGTTCCCCTGGCGCCTTATGGCCTTCACGCCCCCACGGCGGAATTCACGGCCCTGGGGAAAGACGGGAAGGAGCGAGGACGCATGAGCCTCGGCGCCAAAGCCGGAGGGCTGGTCTATGCCATGGGCCAGGGCCTCAGCGGAATCTACCAAGCCCGGGCCGATATCCTCACGCAGATCCCCGCCAAATCTGAACTCATGGCCGGACCGGCCAAGAATACGGGTTCGCCGCCACAGTAGACCCCTCTCCACCATCTCCGCAACGTGCAGCCTATCCATGTCGCGGCTTATATCGAAGAACTGCAACAGCGGATCGCGGCGCCTTCGGTCAAGGTGCAGCTCGCCGCCATCCGCATGCTCTTCGATTGGCTTGTCCTGGGTCAGATCGTGCCCACCAACCCCGCGAGCGTGGTTCGTGGGTCGAAATATGTCGTGAAGAAAGGCAAAACTCCACTGCCCTCCTCAGATTGCGTCGACATCTCCTCCGTCTTACTTCCCACTATTGCTCCGTTTCAGAAAGAAATGCCTGTGAGCCACATTCCTTGCACTTACTC